>JAGBQS010000178.1 GCA_017632695.1 Bacteroidales bacterium | reverse complement strand
GCGAAGCCATCGCACTGGGCAGCGACTGTACCATTGCCGACGGCTACTGCCTGCTGAAGGAAGCGGGTGCGCTGAAGGGACCGGGCTACTATCATCTGCCTATGGGCGAGTGCTACGAATGGTACTGCAAGCAGATTGAGAACCGGAAAGAAAAAGAGCCGGAGAACAACCCGGATTCTTCGCAACAGAACCAGTCCGACCGGCAGAAATCGGAACTTTGGCACGACGATTCGCTCATGCAGATCCGCATCAACGAGCTGATTGAACGCACCACCGACTGGGGCTCCCTGCCTGCCGACATCGTCGAACAGATTCAGGCTTCCACTCGGGCACGACTGAACCGCAGCATGGTCTTTCAGGGCTTCAGGAGCAATCTGTTTTCGGCAGCACGCATACTGACCCGCATGCGTCCCAACCGCCGGACTGGCTTCCTCCAGATGGGCAGCCGACGCCAGATCAGGGCTCGTCTGCTGATTGCCGTCGATGCCAGCGCCAGCATCGATGCTCCCACACTTTCGCGCTTCTACAGCCTGGTAAACCGGTTGTTCGTCAGCACAGAAACCGAAATCCATCTGCTCTCCTTCGATACCCAATTGAGCCCTATCCGACCCTGGCATCAGGTGCAGCTCAACGTGCAGGTTACGGGTCGCGGAGGCACCAGTTTTCAGCCGGTCATCGATTTGTTTTCCGCTTCTTCGGCCTACGACGGGCTGATGATTCTGACCGACGGCGAAGCCCCTCACCCTGTCATTACCCGCAAGTCTGCCCCCATCCTATGGGTCTGCAACTCCGAACAGGCTTACCGCTCCCACCACGCCTGGATGGAACAGTCCGGCCGCTGCTGCTGGATGTAAAGACCTCGATTCAATCAAATTTCACATATTTGGAGTTATCAACAGTTATCGGACATTAACTCCCTGCAAAAAACTTGCAAAAAAAATATGCATTTATGCAGTTCCCCTTTTCCCTCCGGACAGACTCTTAGAGCTGACGTTTGGAGCCGTTTTTCCGCCACATGAGAAAATTTTCTCCCACACCTGAGAAAAAGTTTTCCACGTCTGGCGGCAAAAACGGGGTCGTCGGAGTGTCCTAAATCCGTACTTTTGTTGTTCATTTTTCGCCCCAATTTACTTTTCATTTTGTTATATACGGTTTAGTCTCGCGCACATATAAGATGTTCCGGACTAAGCGAAAAAATCCTCAGATAATAGCATTTATGGCAAGAGAATCAGGCAAGGTGTAACATCATCGTAAAAAAATAGCTGATCCATACATTTTTTAGCGTTAAAATTTGCAAAAATGAAAAAAAATGAGTATTTTTGCACCCATAATATAATAGCAATATGGAACAGCACCTGCCTGTAAAGAATCTGGAGAATAAAACCGCAGCCTGGGAACGGGCACTGGGCGTCATGCAAACCTTGCGCAAGGATTGCCCCTGGGACGCCAAACAGAACAACGAGAGCATCCGCCAGAACAGCATTGAAGAGATGTACGAACTGGCCGAAGCCCTGGTGTCCGGCGACCCGAAGGAAATCAAAAAGGAATGCGGCGACGTGATGGAACAGCTGATGTTCTACGCCATGTTTGCCGAAGAGAAAGGCGAATTCGATATGGCCGATATCCTGAACTCGATGTGCGACAAACTGGTGTTCCGTCATCCGCACGTGTTTAACCCCGACGGCTCGCTCATCAGTCAGGTGGGCGTACGCGGAGGCGAAACGGTGGGCAGTGCCGACGATGTCTCAAAACTGTGGGAACAGGTGAAACAGAAGGAAAAGGACGGCAACAAGACCATCCTGTCGGGCATTCCTGCTTCTCTTCCATCGCTCATCAAGGCTTACCGCATGCAGGACAAGGCACGTAACGCCGGCTTCGACTGGGCCCAGAAGGAAGACGTCTGGCCCAAGGTACGCGAAGAAATTGCCGAGTTTGAGGCCGAAGTGGGGAACATGGATCCGGAAAAGATGGAAGCCGAATTCGGAGATCTGCTCTTTTCGCTCATCAATGCCGCACGTCTCTACAAAATCAAGCCCGACAATGCGCTGGAGAAAACCAACCAGAAGTTCCAGCGTCGCTTTACCTACGTGGAAACCGAAGCCCGCAAACAGGGCAAGATGCTGAACGATATGACTCTGGCCGAAATGGATGCCCTGTGGGATGAAGCCAAGGCCAAAGGACTCTGAACCTATTTTACAAAAATAAACATACAAAAATGAAAAAATTGATTCTTATGAGTGCTATCTGCACTTTGGGTCTGGTTGCCTGCCAGAAGCAGGAACCGAAACTCGAATCGGGCATCGAGCTGAACAACCTCGATACGAACGCCAAGCCCGGCGATAACTTCTGCCAGTACGCCACAGGCCACTGGATTGACAACAACCCGCAGCCTGATGCCTACCCGCGCTGGGGCAGCTTCACAAAGCTGGCCGATGACAATGTTAACCAGATCAACGAACTGATTCAGGCCATTGCTTCCGAGAAGAATCATGAGTTCGGATCTGTGGGTCAGAAGATTGCCGACCTCTACAACATGCAGATGGATACCGTTGCCCGCGAAGCTGCCGGCATTGAACCGCTGAAACCCTACCTGCAGAAAATTTACGACCTGAAGACCCGCGAGGACTTCCTGAAGTTTGTGGCTTCGGAGCACGACGGCGTGCTGTTCTACATCGGCCTGGGTGCCGACTCGAAGAACTCGTCGCAGAACATTGTGGGCATTGCACAGGGCGGTCTGAGCCTCGGCAACCGCGACTACTACCTGAAGACCGACGAACGTACCACCAAGGTGCGCGAAGCCGCCAAGCAGCATGTGATCAATCTCTACAAGCTGATCGGCACCGACGAGAAAACTGCCAAGCGCAAGATGGAAACCATCATGAAGTATGAGACCCAGATTGCCAAGGTGAGCCTGAGCCGTCAGGAACTGCGCGACCCGGAGGCTAACTACCACAAGATGAGCGTAGACGAACTGACCAAGCAGACCAACGGCTTCGACTGGAAGAACTTCCTCGTCTGGTACGGCTACGATGAGACCAACGAGGTGGATCTCGGTCAGCCGGCTCCGGTTGCACTGGCCTGCAAACTGCTGATGACCGCTCCGCTGGAAGACCTCAAGACTATCTATGAGTGGCAGACCCTGCGTTGGGGCAGCTCGTACCTGACCGATGCCTTTACGGACGAGAACTTCCACTTCAGCCAGGCGCTTTCAGGAGCCAAGGAGAACCAGCCTCGCTGGAAACGTGCCGTCAACTACATCAACGGACGTCTGGGTCAGGCTGTCGGCCAGATGTATGTGGAGAAGTACTTCCCCGCTGAGAACAAGGCCCGTATGATGACTCTGGTTGAAAACCTGAAGACCGCTTTTGCCGAGCGTATCAAGGAACAGGAGTGGATGAGCGACAGCACCAAGCAGGTGGCCCTCGAGAAACTGGCAGCCTTCTATGTAAAGATCGGTTATCCGGATGTTTGGGACGACTATACACCGCTTACCATCGATCCTAAGAAGTCACTTCTGGATAACGCCTATGCCATCGGCGAATTCCATTGGAACCTCGACAAGCAGAAGAACTATAACAAGCCGGTTAACAAGGACGAGTGGTTCATGACTCCGCAGACCGTTAATGCCTACTACAATCCGACTACCAACGAGATCTGCTTCCCAGCCGGCATTCTGCAGCCTCCATTCTTCAACATGGCTGCCGACGATGCTGCCAACTATGGCGCCATCGGTGTGGTTATCGGCCACGAGATGACTCACGGCTTCGACGATCAGGGCCGCCAGTTTGACAAGGACGGCAACCTGTGCCAGTGGTGGAGCGATGCCGACGTAGAGGCCTTCAAGGTGCCTGCCGAGCAGCTGGCTGTATATTTTGACAGTCTGGAAGTGCTGCCTGGCGTTTACGCCAACGGACACCAGTGCCTGGGTGAGAACCTGGCCGATCACGGCGGTCTGAACATTGCTTACACTGCCTTCAAGAACGCCACCAAGGACAATCCTTTGGAGGTGAAGGACGGATACACTCCCGAACAGCGCTTCTTCCTGGCATACGCCAACGTTTGGGCAGGCGTAAACACGCCGGAGGGTATCATGAACCTTAACATGAACGATGTACACGCTCAGAGTTTCCACCGCATCAACGGCGCGCTGCCACACATCGATGCCTGGTATGAGGCCTTCGACGTACAGCCTACGGACAGTCTGTATCTGGCTC
>JAGBQS010000177.1 GCA_017632695.1 Bacteroidales bacterium | reverse complement strand
TGATGATGGCAGCCAAACCGAGCACGAGGCCCTTAGGCAGCTCGCCCTTGCGCTCCAGATAGATCTTCAGACCAGGCAGGTCGCGGGTCTCGAACTTCGGGAAGCTGTTCAGCATGATGCTGGTAACCTGATGATCGACGTATGGGTTGTCGAAGCGCTCCAGAACGTCGGCACCGAACTTCTCCAGTTCGGCCATCGGGAGGTTCAGGGTCTGCATCAGCTCGTCGAACTGTACCTTCTTGATGTACTTGCCGATAACAGGATGGTGGCAGGCATCGCGAACAATATTTATGCCGCTCAGATAAGCCACAGGGCTGAGCACGGTGTGAGGACCGTTCAGCAGGGTTACCTTACGCTCGTGGTATGGCTTCTCGCTTTCGGCGATGAGTACGTGCAGTCCGGCCTGATCGGCAGGGAACTCCTTGCGGAGGGCGCTGATCGACATGTTCGTTGGCTTCTCGATTACCCAGAGGTGGAAAATCTCGGCCTGAACCATCAGGTTGTCTTCGTAGCCGGCACGCTTCTGCAGCTTGACGATATCCTTGCGTGGGAAGCCTGGTACGATGCGGTCAACGAGGGTTGCGCATACATAATTATATTTAAGGAACCAGTTCTTGAACTTCTCGTAATCTTTGCCGAAGTCGTCCTTCCAGAGCTCGATGTACTGCTCGATGCACTCCTTCAGGTGATGACCGTTCAGGAAAATCAGCTCGCAAGGCATCAGGATGAGACCCTTCTTGGGATCGCCGTTAAAGGTCTGGAAACGACGGTACAGCAACTGGGTCAGCTTGCCTGGATAGCTGCTTGCCGGTTTGTCGCTGAACTTGCAGTTGGGATCGAATGTGATACCGGCTTCGGTGGTGTTCGAGATAACGAAACGGATGTCAGGCTGATCGGCCAAAGCCATGAATGCCTGATTCTGGGTGTAAGGATTCAGGGCGCGGCTGATGACGTCGATGCGATCCAGCTGGTCAACCGGCTTGCCGTCCTGACGGCCCTGCAGGTTTACGTGGTACAGGCAGTCCTGGCCGTTCAGCCATTCAACCATACCGCGCTCAATGGGCTGTACGACAACTACACTTGCATTGAAGCTGGTCTTCTTGTTCATGTTCCAGATGATCCAATCAACAAATGCACGCAAAAAATTACCCTCGCCGAACTGAATGATCTTTTCGGGAGCAACGCTCTTTGGAGCTGTAAGTTTGTTTAATGCCTTCATGTTATAAATAACAATTTGAGTTTATGATGTGTAATATAAAGTATAATCGTAAGAATAAGTAAAAAAAACAAGTCGTTTTCGACTATTTTCGACCGCAAAGATACAAAACATATTTATTTTTCACAAAAAAAACCGCTTTTTTTTTGCAGTAATTGAAAAAAAACTTATCTTCGCAGCACGAATTGTGAGAAAATGCATTAGTTTTTATCATTATTCGTCATTCTGACTGACTTTAGTCTTATCAAAACATCAAAATAAACCCAAACGTAAATGAAAAAGTTTATGGACGAAAACTTCCTGTTGCAAACCGAGACTGCGCAGAAGTTGTATCATGAGCATGCTAAAAAGATGCCCATCATCGATTATCATTGTCATTTGATTCCTCAGATGGTTGCTGAGAACAAGCGTTTTGAATCCATTGCCCAGATCTGGCTCATGGGCGACCACTACAAGTGGCGCGCTATGCGTACCAACGGCATCGACGAGCGTTTCTGCACCGGTAAGGATACTACCGACTGGGAAAAGTTCGAGAAGTGGGCCGAAACGGTTCCTTACACTTTCCGCAATCCTCTTTATCACTGGACTCACCTGGAGTTGAAGACCGCCTTCGGTATCAACGAGACGCTGAATCCTACCAACGCGCGTGCTATTTATGACAAGTGCAACGATCTGATCGCCAACGATCCGAAGTTCACCCCACGCGGTCTGATGGAATATTATAATGTGGAGGTTGTCTGCACCACCGACGATCCTGCCGACTCTTTGGAGTGGCACAAGATTGTGGCTGCCGATCCGACCGCCAAGACCCGCATGCTGCCAACCTGGCGTCCTGATGCAGGTATGAACATCGAGGCTGCCACCTGGAAGGCTTATATTGAGAAGCTTTCGGGCGTGAGCGGTGTGGATATCCGTAAGTTTGCCGATCTGGTAAATGCTCTCCAGAAGCGTCACGACTTCTTTGCCGAGATGGGCTGCCGTCTGTCCGATCACGGTATCGAGGAGTTCTACGACGAGCCATACACCGAGGCCGAGATTGACGGCATCATGGATAAGGCTCTGTCGGGCAAGGCTCTCTCAACCGAGGAGATCCGTAAGTACAAGCATGCCTACATGAAGGCTCAGGGCGAGATGGACTATGCTTCGGGCTGGACCCAGCAGTATCACTACGGTGCCATCCGCAACAACAACAGCAAGATGTTCGCCAAGCTGGGTGCCGATACCGGTTTCGATTCAATCGGCGAGTTCACCACAGCTAAGGCTATGAGCCACTTCCTCGATGAACTGAACAGCGAGGGTCATCTGGCCAAGACGATCCTGTACTGTCTGAATCCATCGGCCAACGAGGTTATCGCAACCATGCTGGGTAACTTCCAGGACGGTTCGGTTGCCGGCAAGATCCAGTTCGGTTCGGGCTGGTGGTTCCTTGATCAGAAGGACGGTATGGAGAAGCAGATGAACGCCCTTTCGGTGCTGGGCCTGCTTTCACGCTTTGTGGGCATGCTGACCGACAGCCGCTCGTTCCTCTCTTATCCTCGTCATGAGTACTTCCGCCGTACGCTTTGCAACCTGGTAGGTCAGGACATCGAGGACGGTCTGGTTCCATACACCGGTTATGAGGAGCAGCGTGTTAACCAGATGATCGAAGACATCTGCTACAACAACGCCAAGAATTTCTTTAAGTTCTAAAAAATATTTCTTCAGTTAGGGAACATTTTTTCTCTAACTGAAGAGTTCTTTTTATGTTGAGAACAATCGTTTACAAAGACAAAATTTAACCACTTACATTATTATATTATTATGGGAAAAATTATTACCCTTGGCGAGATTATGCTCCGCCTTTCTCCAAACGGTAACGACCGTTTCGTACAGACCGATGTATTTCGTATTATCCCTGGTGGCGGTGAGGCAAATGTTGCCATCAGCTGCGCTAACTATGGCCATGATGCCTATCTGGTAACCAAACTCCCTAAGCACGAGATTGGCCAGATTGCTGTTAACTCTCTGCGCCGTTATGGCGTTAAGACCGATTATATTGCCCGTGGCGGCGACCGTATCGGTCTGTATTACTGCGAGACAGGCGCTTCGATGCGTCCTTCAAAGGTTATCTACGACCGTGCTCACTCTGCTATTGCCGAGGCCGATCCTAAGGACTTCGATTTCGATGCTATCATGGAAGGTGCCGACTGGTTCCACTGGTCGGGTATCACTCCTGCCATTTCCGATAAGGCTGCCGAACTGACCAAGCTGGCTTGCGAGGCTGCCAAGCGTCACGGTGTGACCGTTTCCGTTGACCTGAACTTCCGCAAGAAGCTCTGGACCAGCGAGAAGGCTATTTCCATCATGCGTCCTCTGATGCAGTATGTTGATGTCTGCATCTGCAACGAGGAGGATGCTGAGCTCTGCCTTGGCTTCAAGCCTGAGGCTGACGTTGAAGGCGGCGAAACCAATGCTGCCGGCTACGAGGGTATCTTCCGTCAGATGAAGGAGGCTTTCGGCTTCAAGTATGTGGTTTCAACCCTGCGCGAGTCGTTCTCGGCTACCCACAACGGCTGGAAGGCTCTGATTTACAACGGCAAGGAGTTCTATCAGTCTAAGCGCTACGAGATCAACCCGATCATCGACCGCGTTGGTGGCGGTGACTCTTTCTCGGGCGGTCTGATTCACGGTATGCTGAAGTATCCTGGCGATCAGGCTTCTGCTCTTGAGTTCGCTGTTGCTGCTTCTGCCCTGAAGCACACCATCAACGGCGACTACAACCTCGTTAGCGAGGATGAGGTTCTCAGCCTTGCCGGCGGTAATGCTAATGGACGAGTACAACGCTGATTTAGAGTGTAAAATAAATATTGAGCAAAGGGTATATGAAATAAGTAGGATGATGTCCGGATTGCGAACAACGTATCTCGAACGCATCTGATGTTGTCATCTTTATCAAACTACATTACTCTTTACCCTTTACTCTTTACTCTTCTTTTATAACATGGCAAAATTTGATAAATTCGAGGTGATGGCCAAAATTAAGGCTGCACCTATGGTTCCGGTTTTCTACAACAAGGACCTTGAGATCTGCAAGAATGTGGTTAAGGCTTGCTACGAAGGCGGCGTACGTGCCTTCGAGTTCACAAACCGCGGTGACTTTGCTCACGAGGTGTTCGGCGAACTCAACAAGTGGGCTGCCAAAGAGTGCCCTGAACTCGCCCTCGGCGTAGGTTCGGTTGTTGATGCTCCTACAGCATCGCTTTACATGCAGCTGGGTGCCTGCTTCGTAGTCGGCCCGCTGTTCAACCCTGACATCGCCGTAGTCTGCAACCGCCGTTGCGTAACCTACTGCCCGGGCTGCCTCACTCCATCGGAGATCGGCAAGGCACAGGAGGTGGGCTGCGACTTCACGAAGGTCTTCCCTGGCGACGTTGTAGGTCCAAACCTCATCAAGGGTCTTATGGCTCCTATGCCTTGGTCGAAGATCATGGTAACAGGCGGCGTTGCTCCCGAGGCCGATAACCTGAAGAAGTGGTTCGAGGCCGGCGTTTATTGCGTAGGTATGGGTTCGAAGCTCTTCCCGAAGGATAAGATTGCTGCCGGCGACTGGGCTTACGTAACCGACAAGTGCAAGGAATGCTTCGAGGCTATTGCTTCGTTCAAGAAATAAGTTACAGTAAAATGTTTATCACTTCATGGAACCCCGAAAGGTGTCCGTGAAGTGATACGCTTAATACGCTTAATTATCAGCTAATCAAAATTACTTACATGTCTACACAACAAAAACTAATGTCTAACTGGCGCTGGTGGCTTTGCAGCCTGCTGTTTGTGGCAACCACCGTCAACTACCTTGACCGTCAGGTACTCTCGCTCACTTACGAGGAGTTCATTAAACCCGAGTTCCACTGGACCGATGCCGATTACGGAACAATCACCGGTTTGTTCTCAATCTTCTATGCCATCGCGTGCCTTTTTGCCGGTAAGTTTGTCGATTGGATGGGTACCAAGAAGGGTTACCTCATTGCCATCGGCGTCTGGAGCGGCGGTGCGTGCCTTCATGCTGCCTGCGGTTGGGCTACAACGCTCTTCGTGGACAGTGTGGATAGTGTAGCTGCCCTGCGTGCCGTCGAGGCTGGCACTCAGGCTGCCGTTGCTATTGCTTCCACTTCTGTATGGCTGTTCCTCCTCTGCCGAGGCATTCTGGCTTTGGGCGAGGCTGGTAACTTCCCTGCAGCCATCAAGGTTACTGCCGAGTATTTCCCAAAGAAAGACCGTGCTTTCGCAACCTCTCTGTTCAACGCCGGCGCATCGGTAGGTGCCCTTGCTGCACCTCTTTGCATCCCGCCGCTTGCCAAGAACTTCGGTTGGGAGATGGCCTTCATCATCATTGGCGGTCTGGGCTTCATCTGGATGTTCTTCTGGCAGTTTATGTACGATAAGCCTGAAGAGTCCAAGCACGTCAACGAGGCAGAGTTGGAGTACATTCATCAGGACGATGCCACTGAGGAGAAACCTCAGAATGCTACCGAGAAGGCTCCTATCCAGATGCTTTCACATGCGTGGATTTACTTCGTGCTGGGTATCGGCGCCATCATCATGGCTATGCTCGAACCGACTCCGATCGTTTCCTGGTGGCTGTATGTAGGCATCCTGCTGCTCAACCTGCCGTTCTATCGCTACTACAAGTTCAAGCAGACCTGGTCGTTTGTTGTGGGTAAGTTCTTTACCGATGGCGTATGGTGGTTCTTCCTGTTCTGGGCACCTTCGTACTTCCAGAACCAGTTCGGCTACAAGGCTTCCGACGGTATGGGACAGGCGCTCATCTTTACGCTCTATGCCATTGTGACCATCATCTCAATCGGCGGCGGCTATCTGCCTAAGATCTTCGTCGAGAAGAAAGGTATGGAGCCATACGCAGGCCGTATGCTGGCTATGCTGCTCTTTGCATTCTTCCCGATTGCAGCCCTGTTTGCCCAGCCGTTGGGCGCTACTACCGCCTGGTGGCCAGCCATCCTGATCGGTATTGCAGGCGCAGGACATCAGGCTTGGTCGGCCAACCTGTTCTCAACCATCGGCGATATGTTCCCCAAGAACTACATTGCTACCATTACGGGTATCGGCGCTATGGCTGGCGGTATCGGTTCGATGCTGATCCAGATGGCTGCCGGTAAGCTCTTCACGCATGCCGAGGAGCAGGGTGCAGCCTTCCAGTTCCTGGGCTTCGAGGGTAAGCCTGCCGGTTACTTCATCATGTTCATCTTCTGTGGTGTTGCTTACCTCACCGCGTGGATCATCATGAAGTCGCTGGTTCCTAAGTACAAGAAGGTCGAGGCATAATCCTCCATTCCTTTCGGATTAAATAACGCAGCGTGACTTCCAAAGAGGGAGCCACGCTGTTGGTGTTTTAGGGGATTAAGTTGTTTTCCGGTGGTACAGATTTAAGGCTTTTTATCCCGAAGGGGGTAACGTTTTGTTACTCCCTTTGGCATAAAGCACCTTAATGGGACAATGGGACGATGGGACGGTGGGACGTTTTCGGGTGAATGTGACTCTGAGGTATCTGTAGCCGCGATTTGCTTTTTGGCGCGTCACTTTTAGCCTCCAAAACCTCGACATTTTTACTCCCCCGTTGGGAAAATTTTACTCCCCTGTGGGAGAGTTTGCCTTCTTCTGTAGGAGAAAAATTGGGGTGTCCGACAAAAATCTGACTTTTGTTTCGGAACTTTCGGGCATAAAAACAGACGTGGTCCGATGGCGGATGGCAGGATTGCGTCCCGCGTCCCATCGTCCCACGTCCCATTAAGGTGTATAATGTGTTACCAACGAAAAAGACAGATGTCTTGAACAAAGATTAATAGGGTGCAATTTGTAGACATTTTACCCCAAAAGTCGCTCTCAGCCGTTAAAATGTATCTAAATAACAAAGATTCTTTGATATTTTTGTTGTATTCCAAAACTTTTGGCTATCTTTGTAGTCGAAATATAACAATTCATAAAAGAATAATAATCTACGATTTATGAGTTACTGTGTAAATGTTATTACAGATAAGCAACTGCAACCAAAAGATATCTTCAAGAAGATTTCTGATGAAGGTATTAAGTTGATGGTAGTAAGTGAAGACTTTCCCAATCTTCGCATAGGTGTCATGTATGATAGTCTGAGGGGAGTGGAAATCAATAAGGAAGCAAATGGATATGAAGTGAGACTTCTATCATGTTCATCAGTAGCAGATTATGATTTGTTCCCTGTCGCCATCGGGGCAGTATGCTGTCTATCCAAGGGATATGCTGTCGGCGAGAATAACGAATCCATTAAAAAACCGACAGAGTATTTCGGTTACGAATGGATGAAGCAGGAAATGAGAGGGAGTTGGACTGCAGTTCAAGCAATGGTGAGATATAGCGGTTCTGCTGTTGTAATGAACGGATTATTTTTACCATTTTGCGTCGGTCCAAAATTGCTACTTTCACGAGACAGGGTAAACATGTACGCATCTTATGAGGAGAATGCCGAAGGATTTGACTGGCTGACACGTTATTTCACTTTGATGCAATGGTCGCTTGCCGATGCTAAGGATACTTCATCAAGTCTCGCATTAGTGAATTCAGAAGAAAAAGAGAATCCATTGGGGATGTCGCTTATCACGATTAAAGACAATCAGCTAAGCATGTTCGACTACGTTTCCCTTGCTCCTTTAATGAATCTCTCCAATCTTGACACCGATGAGTGTATAATCATACGGTTTGAAGATTTCAACAGAAGTCTGAAGCTTGTTGACTATGACACTCATTTCGCCAGTTTTGACGAATATCAGTCTCGCAAATGCGATGGTGAGGTAGAGGTTGAAGAAATGAATGCTATAATGGACTTTGCCAAGAGATACGTGCCAAAGGATTTAGGGTATCGCCCTACATATCCGGGTTCAGGATTCGATGAAAAACAAAACACATTTGTCTTGATGTGGAATCCCGACACTTCCGGGCTGTCACTGGATGAATATGCCAGTAGTATGAAAGGCTTCTACACGGAAGTTTTTACGAGGAAAATACATGAGTGGAAGGAAGCCAAGATGGATGACCGTTTCTATGTGGTAAAAGTCGGAGATGGCAAAACTGGTGTTGTAATGGCAGGAGTTTTCAGATCGCAACCATATCAGGAACCTAACGGGAAGGGGCGTAGGTCTTATCAAGTGGAACTTAAGCCCACGCTAATGATTAACCCGGAATCGGCGCCCATGCTAACCATTGAAGATTTAGAGGCGGTCGTTCCTGACTTTATGTGGAGAGGCGGCTATTCTGGCAGACTTCTTACCAATGTGCAGGCAAAGGCTCTTGAGACGCGTTTCTCTATGTACCTGAAAGAAATTGAGAATAAAGACGATGGCGAGAACATTTGCTACATAAAGAATCTATAGTCTTTAGTTATGAGCCAGTAAACAATGAAGTGCATATTCAGATATTTCGACGATTTCGTCAGTGCGGTGTTCAACGTAGATGATGACCGGTTTTTTAAGTTAGTAGAAGAGGGATGCTTCTCAAAGATGCTGTCCAGAGATACGAATTTATTTCCCGACGTTGTATTGCCTCTGCATTACATTACCATCTGCTGGGACATGATACTGAATAAGTATGATGAATGGCATGAAGAGTATAAGCCAATCGTGCAAGCAAAAAAACTCGCCAATGACAGAATAAAGGAGTTCTTCATCACTGAATGTCATGAAAACATGAATGATATTCCGTTCGGTGATTATACAGACTATTTCTTATGCGAGGAGGATGCCGATGCGTACGATTGTATAGGATGGTCAAAAAATGAACTTATGAAAATGGGTTATAGGGAAATGGACATAGACTTGTACTGTTATGCGGCGACGTTTGACTTCGGGTTGGTAATGCGTCTGTTGAAAGATGGCGCTAACCCATCGGTAATTTTTTGTGACAAAACAGATTGTATAAGTAGAATCGTTGCAGAAAGCTCGTTCCTCGAAGTTGAATTGCAAGACGTGATATTGTCAAAGAAACCATACGAAGGCGATATTAAGCAAGGCGTGTCTGATTTGATAGGACTTGCTGCTCATAAAAAGTTGTACAGAATGTTACTTGCATCCGATAGGGATGAAGTTAAAGAAGACAGAATCCAATAGGATTGAACTTAAATAGACATAATAATATGATTGAAAAACAACAAATAAATTAGCATGATTTGTTATACCCAATATATTACTCCGGCGTGATTTCGCTGCGGGCGGGCAGTTTCTTCCAGCCTTCGCCGAAGGTGTCGTAGGCATCGGTAACAATGACGAATGCCGAGGGATCGGCCAGACGGATGCACTCCTTGATGCCGGGTACTTCTTTGTTATGCACCACTATGAGCAGCATTTCCTTCTGCGCTTTGGTGTAAAGGCCGCTGCTGCGGATAAGGGTGGCGGTGCGGTCAAGGTCGTGCAGGATGTAGTCGTGCAGTTCCTCTATGGGCCGTTCGCTGATGATCAGAAGCATCTTATCGTCGTTGGAGCCCGAAATGGCGTAGGCTATGACGCGCGATATGACCCAGATGGCAACCAGCGAGTAGAGCGAGCAGAGACAGCCGGCGGGGTCGATGCTGCGGTCGGTGCCGATACCCAGTCCGATGACCAGCAGACCGAAGGTAACCACCAGTCCGTCCACCCACAGAATGGCTTGGCTGAAGCGTACGCGCAGGTATTTCTGCATCAGCATGGCAATGATGTCCGACCCGCCCGTAGTAGCCTGACAGCGCACCACAATGCCGCTTCCCAGACCGATCATGACGGCTCCGATGATACACGTCAGCATCAGGTGCTGGCTCATATTGAAGGCGCCGCCCAAGAGTTGTGTGGGGTCGAGCTGCTCCAGCGCCTCGCGATTGGCGTAGGCCAGCACGGACATCGTGTTCATGATGGCGGGCGTAATCAGGGCAGCCACCAATGTGCGGGCACCCAGCTTGGAGCCTAACAGAACGGCCGAAAGGATGAGCAGAGGGACATCGAACATATAGCCGAAGGTACCAACCTGAATGCTCGGGAAGAGGTTGTGCAGCACGATGGATGCGCCGTAAACGCCTCCGGGAACGATATTATAGGGGTTGATGAAAAACACGAAGCCGGCTGCCAGTATGCAGCTGCCGAGCAGAATGCCTGCCCAGTCGCGCCACCAGCTGAGGGTTGCGATGTTTTCCTTGAAGGTCAGTTTGGGTCGTTTCATAATAAGATATGTTTCTTTTCAGTTGATTACCTGTTTTGTTCCTTTTCTTTGTTTTTTTTGCTCTCCTATCTTTTGATTCCCTGCGTATTGGCAGTATTTATAATGGGGAGTTTCGTGTTGTCCGGATTGTTTTCAGCCTGCAATGATGATATCGTCCATCGGGAGCTTATCCCAGCGGAAGAGGGGAATCAGTTCGGCGGCCGAAACCGGTTCACATCGGTCAATAAGGCCGGCATGATGTGCCAATCGGCCGATAATTTCCTCTGCCCGGAAGGATTGCCGCAAAATGCCCATGTGCAGCGACTGGTCGCGCTTGGAGAGCCTTTGTCCCGCAGTGTTGCACAAAAGGGGCAGGTGGCCGAATCGGGGAGCCTCGTAGCCGAGCGTTTCGTACAGGTACAGTTGCTGCGGAACGGACTGGAGGAGATCGCGGCCGCGTACCACTTCGGTAACATGCATCAGGGCATCGTCCACCACAACGGCCAGCTGGTAAGCCCAGGCTCCGTCGGCACGCCGGAGGATAAAATCGCCGCACTGGCGCGCAAGATTAAAGCTTTGCGCGCCGTAGTGGAGGTCGGTAAAGCGGATGTCGCAGTCGGGCACACGCAAGCGTGTAGCAGGAGCATGCGGGCAGGCAAGGGCGCGTCGGCGCAGCCATTCGGCCTTTTCGGGCGTACCGTCCGGCCGGCAAGTCCCCCGGTACACAACGCGTCCGTCGCTCTCGTGCGGAGCCTGTGTCGCCATGATGTCGGCGCGGCTGCAATAGCACGGGTAGGTGAGGCCTTTTTGCTGCAGCAGTTCCAGATGCTCCTCGTAGAAATGTCCGCGCCGGCTCTGCACATAAAGCGGATCGTGCGTGCCGCCCATATCCCACGTCAGACCGAGCCATCGGAGATCGTCCTCCAGCTGTTCGGCAAACTCACGGTGGGATCGCTGCGGGTCCAGATCCTCGATGCGCAACAGCCAGTTACCCCCCTGACTTCGGGCAGAAAGCCAGGAGAGCAGGGCACTGTAAACATTGCCCAGATGCATGCGTCCCGTAGGACTTGGTGCAAAGCGGCCGGTCATGCGCGAGTCTGTTTGTTGCGTTCCCGCAGACGGTCGTAAGTCGAGAAGAGATTGGCCAGAATGGTGCCCGATATACTATGGTACGCGCACGAGATAGCGCAGGGAAGAACCGCGAGCGGGTCGAAGAACTGCGGAGCCAGATTGGTTGCCAAGCCCGCATTCTGCATGCCCACCTCGATGCTGATGGTTCGGCGTTTGGCCTGCGTGAAGCGGAAAACGGCTCCGATCAGGTAGCCCAGCAGGTAGCCCAAGGTGTTGTGGCAGAATACCACGCAGAGCGTCAGACCCAGGAGCGTGAAGGCGTTGCCCGCCAGCTGGAGGTTCGGAATGGCGGCGCGGACAGCGTTGCCCACAATGAGCGCCAGACAGATGACCGAGATGCCCGGCATGCACGACTGGATGTCCCGGAAGTTCTGCCGGCGGCCGAACAGATAGTTGAACAGGCAGCCCACAGCAACCGGCAGCAGTGTAACCACCAGAATGTTCTGGAACATTCCCCAGGTATCCACATTGATTTCGGCGCCAGCCAGCAGGTAAACCAGCATCGGGGTAGCCACAGGAGCCAGCAGCGTGCTGACCGTTGTCATACCTACCGAGAAGGCCACATCGCCCTTGCACAGAAACGACATGATATTGCTCGATACGCCGCCCGGACAGCAGCCCACCAGAATGATGCCGACCGAGAGTTCGGGCGAGAGGTGGAACAGACGGCTCAGACCGTAGGCCACAAAGGGCATTACGGTGAACTGTGCCAGCGTGCCCAGCAGAATGTCTAACGGACGGTGCAGGAGGATGCGGAAATCGTCGGTGCTCAGCGTGCAGCCCATGGTGAGCATGATGAGTCCCAGTATGATGTTGGCCAGTTTGTATTGGCTGATCCAGGCAAACAGGTCGGGCTGAATGGCTGCAATAACGGCAGCCAGAATAACTACAACCGAAGTGTAGTGTCCCATGAAGCGGCTGAATAACTGTAAAATTCGAAGCATGATTTATCAGAATTTCGGGCTCCGAAGCCCTCCAAAAGGCTCCGAAAGACCCATTTTTGCCCGCAAAGTTAGCAATTTTAGCCGAAAATCGGAAATATATGAACCGAAAATTTGTATTTTCGCAGAAAAAGAAGTACCTTTGCGCCGCAATTATAATTTAGATATGAGAAAATCCACTACCGCAAGTCAGGTGGAGGCCCCGGTTGCAGAAGGGCAGGCTGTGAAGAAAGCCACCCGTTCGCGCAAGAAGGCAGTTGCCCCACAGACTGAAGAAAATGCGGTCAAGGATGCAGAAGGCGTAGTTGCAGCCCCAGCCGAAGACGTTAAGAACGTGCCGGAGGCGCCCGCCGAAGAAACATCTGCGACCCAACCCGAGACTAAGAAACCTGTTAAGAATACCGTTATCCCACCGCTGCCCAAGGGCTTGGTTGTGCGCGATTTCGTCGATCTGATGAATGTAAGGATCCCGTTGCTGAACGATCAGCAGATCCAGATGCTCACCCTCCAGGAGGCACAGGAAAGGCACCTCTTCTTCGAAGCCATTCTGGCTCAGGTGCTGGATTTCGATGTAGTAATCAGCGACACCAACATCTGGCTCGAACTCCTTGTCGGCCACACTTCCAGTCACAGCGACCCGAGGGTGAACGCACGTCTGATGTTCGAACGCCAGCTGGAATTCATCTCGAAGATGATGAAGAAACGCGGCGGCCGCTTTATGATCATGAGCGAGACGTACGAGGAAATCGACCGTTTCGCCAGCGCACAGGAACCTACCAACTACCAGAATGCCGATTGGGAAGACCCCGCCCTTTGCCGTAACGTTTCCGCACGTCTGGCAAAGCGCCTCATCATGAGCCAGCAGCGCGAGAACCGCTTGCGTATTGAGGGCGTTACGAGCGAGTCCCACCATGCATCGTTTGCCGATCCCGCCATCATCCGCCGCGTGGTGGAGCTCTTTGCGCAAGGCAAGAAGGTACTGGTTATTACCAACGATGCATCGGTGGCCATCCGCAGCATGGGTATCTGCGACGATCTGCAGCGAATCAACAACCTCGACGATGCTACCTGGGACCGTCAGTATGCACCTTTGCGTCCGCTGGCCATCACGATGGACGATCTGAAGGTCATCGACAACTATACGCGCCAGTATCACTTCCTGCAAGTGGCTGCCGGAGCGGGCTGGATGCAGGATATGGCTCCGCAAGCACAGCACGAACCGCTGCCCGTTCTGCAAATCGACGAGAATACCTTCCGTCCGGGCGACAAGCGCGAGCGTCGGAGCGATAAGGAAGACCGTCTGCGTAACGAACAGATCAAGGAACAGCAGCGTCAGGCTAAGGAACAGCTCGAGCAGCAGCAGAAACAGCTGAAGCAGGACCAGCAGAAACTGGAACAGCAACAGAAACAGTTGAAGCAGGATTTGCAGAATCTGGATCAGCAGCGCCAGCAGATTGACCAGCAGCGCCAGCAGCTCAGGCAGGACAAACAGCAGTTTAAGCAGGACCAGCAGAAACTGGAACAGCAGCAAAAGCAGAATCAGGAGAGTGCGCAGAGCAATCAGAGCAATCAGAGCTCTCCGAGTTCTCCGAGCTCTCAGAGTACTCCGAGCACTCAGAGCACCCCAGCCGAAGAGACAGCTCCCGTTGCTCCAGCCG
>JAGBQS010000176.1 GCA_017632695.1 Bacteroidales bacterium | reverse complement strand
GTCCGGATTGTATTCTGAGTGATATTGCATCGGTCAAGACCGGTTTGCCGGAGTTTTATGCAGCTTCGGGTCACCGGTATGTGTCAACCCACCCGATGTTCGGTCCGACGTTTGCCAATCTGAGCGAGTTGAGCCAGAACTACGCCATAATCATCAAGGAGGGTGATGAGGAAGCCAAGGAGTTTTTCCGTTCGGTTTATGCCGGTCTGAGTCTTAATATCTACGACTATTCGTTCGTGGAGCACGACGAGACCATCGCTTATTCGCTCAGCATTCCGTTTGTTTCGACGCTGGCGTTTACCGGCGTGATGAAGCCGCAGGATGCCCCGGGTACTACCTTCAAGAAACACATGGCAATAGCCCGCGGACTGCTCAGCGAGGACGATTATCTGCTGACCGAGATCCTGTTCAATCCGAACTCTCCGAAGCAGATCGATCTGATTGTCGAGAAACTCAGGCTGCTGTCCGAAATCATCAAGCAGCACGATGCCGACCGGTTGCTCGAGTACATCAACCAGTCGCGCGAGAACATTAAAAATCAGAAATAAAAAAAGCTCATCGGAATTTCCGATGAGCTTTCTCATTATATATTTTTAGGAAACAGACTCCGATGAGCTTTTTGTTTTACTGCCTGGCAGCCTTTTCAATCTCGTGAATCTTCTTCAGTTCGGAGCAGAGAAGCGAGATGGCTTTGTTGTCATTGGTATCGAGCGTGATGCTGCCGTCAAACAGTCCGTCATGACAATTCAGCTGGATGTTGGTAATGTTGGCCGAACAGTTGTCGGCAATCACTTTGGTAATGGTATTCAGCAGTCCGCGTCCGTCGATGCCCGAAAGCTGCAGCGTTGTCGACGATACTTTGGGTTTGAATGCCTCGTTGCGCGGTTTCGGTTTAGGTTTCTTGGTCTTCGTCAGATGCAGCCATCCCAACAGCTGCTGCGTCTTCGAAGTCTTCTGTTCCTTCTCCAGTTGGGCGGCAATGTCGGCCATCTCCTTGGGGAAGTGTTTCATCAGATAGCTGCGAACCTTATTGCGTGCCTTTGATGTAGTAACAAAGGCCGCCCAGCTGACCTGACATTTCTCGGTATCGGAAGTGATAATCTCTACCTGCTGGCCCGAATCGAGTTTCGTGCTGAGCGGCACCAGTTCGTGGTTTACACGGGCTGCTTCGGCATGGAAACCGACCTCTGTGTGCAGGGCGAAAGCAAAATCGAGGGCGGTTGCCCCCTTGGGCAGTTCCTTAAGGTCGCCGGCTGGAGTGAAGACATAAATCTCGGAACTGAGCAGGTTGAGCTTGATGGTATCGAGGAAGTCGAGGGCGTTGGGGTTCGGATCGTCGAGAATATCCTTGATGTCCTTTACCCATTTATCGAGTTCCTTGTTGATTTCGTTCGCCTGTTCGCCCCGTTTGTATTTCCAGTGCATGGCCAGACCACGTTCGGCAATATTGTCCATGCGCTCGGAGCGGATCTGAATCTCGATCCAGTTGCCGTCCGGTCCCATGACGGTAACGTGCAGCGCTTCGTAGCCATTGCCTTTAGGATGGCTGATCCAGTCGCGGATGCGGTCAGGGTGCAGCTTGTAGATGCTGGTGATGGCGGTGTAGATGCGCCAGCAGTCGGTCTTCTCGCTGGCAGGGGTTTGCGGCTGGAACACGATGCGTGCAGCGTACAGGTCATACACTTCCTCGAAGGGAACATGCTTCTTCTGCATCTTGTTCCAGATGGAATAGATGCTCTTCAGACGCATCTTCAGCGTGTATTTCAATCCCAGACCGTCCAGCAGACCGATAATAGGAGCCGAGAATGTCTTGAACAGACGGTCACGGTTTGCCTGGCTGTCTTTCAGTTTCTGGCTCAGTTCCTCGTATTCTTCCGGATTCTCGTACTTCAGGCTGAGATCTTCAAGTTCGGTCTTGATGTTGTAGAGACCGAGACGGTAGGCCAGAGGTGCGTAGAGGTACAGGGTTTCGTTGGCGATACGCTTCTGTTTCAGCGGCGGCAATGCCGACAGGGTGCGCATGTTGTGCAGACGGTCGGCAATCTTGACAATGATCACGCGAACGTCTTCGGACATGGTGAGCAGTAAGTTGCGGAAGTTCTCCGCCTGCTCGTCCGGATTCTTGATGGCGCGATGCCGTTCGTCGCTGGTCTCGTCGGTCACAAAACGGAAGTTACTGCCTGAAATCTTAGTGAGGCCGCGTACCAGATTGCTGATACGTTCGCCGAAGGTGTCCTTGATTTCTTCGAACGTTACGCTGGTGTCTTTGACAACATCGTGCAGCAAAGCGGCACTGATCGAGGTAGAGCCCATGCCAACCTCCTGAGCTACAATACGCGCAACTGCCAGCGGATGGCAGATGTACGGTTCGCCGTTCTTGCGACGGTCGTTGCCGTGCGCCTTCCTGGCAAATTCAAACACTTGCCGGATCCGATCGGCTTTGTCGCCTTTGCGTGTATGTGCATAGTCATCGAGCAGGCCCTGAAATTCGCGTTGGATGAACGCTTCTTCCTCGGGCGTGAGAGGACTTGATGGTTTTTCTGTTTCTTTTTCCTTTTGTAAAGTGGTTTTCATTAACAATTCTGTGGTATTCATAAGGAGAGAGAAAGTAAAAAATTGAAATGTAAGGTTTCGGCTTTGTGCGCCGGCTGTTTATCGGAGTTTCAGCTTCTGTCCGATGCTGAGCCGGTCGCTCTTCAGTCCGTTCAGTTTCTTGATTTTGGCAACGGTGGTATGGTTGCGGCGGGCAATGCTGCCCAGCGTGTCACCTTTGCGGACGCGGTAGTATCCCTTGGCATCGGCAGTACCGCCGCCGGTCCCTCCACCCTTGACGTATGTGTTGCGCCGGCCGCGAACCGGAACTTCCTTCAGGTCACCGTTGTGCGGCAGCAGTGAATCGGCCTTGAAGGCAAAGATGGAATCCTGCAACTCGATGAACGCGAGGGCTTCGTTTTGCGGCAAAGTGAGGCTGTAGGCTTTTTCGGAGTTGCCTGGGACAATGTCGTAAATGTATTGCGGGTTCAGGCTTTCAATCTGTTCGCGGGGTATGCCGAGCACCTGGCTGATCTGGTCAAAGTGTACCATGGTGTTCAACATCAGCGTATCGCAAATGGGAGGAATCTCGCTGACGGTTCCGCAAAGGTTATGCTCGCAATGATAGTTCATGATGTAGGTGGCAGCAATGAATAACGGGACGTAGCTGCGTGTTTCGCGAGGCAGGAAGTTGTAGATTTCCCAGAATGTGCGGCGTCCGCCCGAACGTGCAATGGCCTTGCTGACATTACCCGGACCGCAGTTGTAGGCGGCAATAGCCAGATTCCAGTCGCCGAAGATGTTATAAAGCTGCTTCAGGAACCGGCAAGCGGCATCCGTACTCTTGTAGAGGTCGTAGCGTTCGTCGATGAACGAATTGATTTCCAGACCCTGCAGCATGCCGCTCGACGGGATGAACTGCCACAAGCCTGCTGCACGGGCGCGACTGTAGGCATTGATGCGCAGGCCGCTCTCGATGCAGGCCAGATACTTCAGCTCAGACGGCAGTCCGTAGCGCTGCAAGGCATCCTCGAAGACCGGGAAGTAGTAGTTGTAGCCCAATCCTACCATGCGTTCCACTATTTCGCGACGGCGATGCACGTAAAGGTCCAGACACTGACGGACAGGCTGGTTGAACGGCATGTCGATCTTGGTCGGAAGAGCACGCAAACGCATGATGTATAAGGAATCGGGCACTTCGGGCACCTGACGGTCGCTGACACAGTTGGGGTCGACGTGTACAAAGAAGCGTTCCGTCCAATTGAAACTGTAGGCGGAATCGGAATCTTCTTCAACGCTTTCCGGAAATACCATCGCCGAATCCTGCACCTCAAGCATGGCCTGATATTCGGGTCGGGTAATGTCCGGACCTGAGTTTTGGGCTATTGCGCTTGCAAAAGCAAAAATAGAAAGGGCTATTGTCAGAAATTTCATAAGCATATTAAAAGTCGATGTGATAGCCAACCATCAGCGTCGGACGGTTGTTGGCGTCCAGGTTGGTTGAGACATCAAAGTGATACAAAGAGGCGTCGACGTAGGCATCGACCATCGCTACCAGATAAACGCCGATCATGCCGACCACGCAATAGTCCCTGTAGTTGCGGTAGGAGTTGCGCTTGCGGCGGAAGGTCTTTTCCAGATAGGAACGTCTCGCCTCCACATTGTAGTTGGGCGGAAGGAAATCCATGTAGCTGGCATTCGGACTGTCGAGCATCAGATCCCGGTAGGCGTTGGCGTACGTCCGATAATATTTCTGATTCCACCGGTAACCGTAAATCAGACCCAGATATCCGCCGTAAATAACCGGCAGCTTCCAGTATTTGCGGTTGTAGATCTGACCGCCGCCCGGGAAGAGGGCTGCATACCAGACTGCCTTGGCGGGAACCGGATTGTAGTTGGCAAAATACGGATCGCTGTCGGGAGTCCAGAGCTGGGCCTCCAGTTCCCGCTCGACCCTGAACGCCTTAATCAGCGAGTCCTCGTCGGCAATCCGGAAAACAGGATCCTTGTGCTCGTATTGGGGCAGGGCATCGTCGATGAACAGCGAGTCTGCCGGCACGGTTCCGGTATCATCAGTTTGTGCCGAAACCATGCAGAGAAGCTGTCCTGCGAGGAAAGCCCAGAGAAGTATGAATCGTTTATGGCTCAACTTTGTCGAGATAGGCTAAAATGGATTGAAGTTCTTCGTCGCTCTTGAACGGGATGGTAATCCGTCCCTGTCCTTTGTCGTTGGCGGTCATCTTCACCTTGACACTGAACATCTTCGAGAGATGGTCGGCCATCGACTGGAAGTATTCCGAGCCTTGTGCGTTGCCGTTGCGGCCGGCCTGCTTGCCGCCTTTCTGTCCGGCTTCCAGTTCGCTGAAATCGAGGATGCGGCCTTCCATAAAGTCGCGCACCAGTTGTTCCACACGACGTACCGACAGGTCATTGTCAACCGTCAGATGGAACAGTTTTACCTGCTGTTCGGGCACTTCGATGGGAAGGATGGCGCGGGCATGACCCATGGAGAGCTTTTTCTCCTTGAGTGCCAGCTGGATCTCGGCCGGCAGACGGAGCAGGCGCATGAAGTTGGCTACCGAGGCGCGGCTTTTGCCTACGCGTTTGGACAGTTCTTCCTGTGTCAGACCCAGCTTGGCCTGAAGCTGCTGATAGGCCAGGGCAACTTCGATGGCATTGAGGTCTTCGCGCTGGATGTTCTCGATGAGTGCCATTTCCATGACACTGTCATCGCTCACCTTGCGGATGTAGGCGGGAATGGTTTGCAGTCCGGCAAGCTGCGAAGCCCGGAAACGGCGTTCGCCGGCTACAATCATATAGGTGCCGTCTTCTTCCTGCCTGAGGGTGATCGGCTGGATGATGCCTATGGAGCGGATGGATTCGGCAAGCTCGTTGAGGGCCTGCGGGTCGAAGTCCTTACGCGGCTGTGACGGATTGGCATGTATCAGCTCCAGTTCCACCTCGTTGATCGACGATGGCGCATTGTTGCTGTTGAGGGCATCGTTGGTGTCGTCGGTGCTAAGCAGCGCATCCAGACCCCTGCCTAAGCCCATGTTCTTTTTATTCATTTTCTTGGTTGCGAATGTTTCTTGTGCCGGATTCCGGCGGTTATTTGTTGTCGGTGTCATGATGCTTGGCCAGCAGTTCCTTGGCCAGCATCAGGTAGTTCTGCGAACCTTTCGAGTCCGGGCTGTAGAGCAGAGCCGGCAAACCGAAGCTGGGCGCTTCCGACAATCGGATGTTACGTTGGATAACCGTATCGAATACCAGTTTCTGGAAGTGACGTTTTACTTCCTCGTAGATCTGGTTGGCCAAACGCAGACGGGCATCGTACATGGTAAGCAGGAAGCCCTCAATCTGCAGTTTCGGATTGATCTTGGTTTTGACAATCTTAATCGTATTCAACAGTTTCGAGATTCCTTCGAGGGCGAAGTATTCGGCCTGAACCGGGATGATGACCGAATCGGAGGCCGTCAGGCAGTTCAGCGTGATGAGTCCGAGCGAAGGAGAGCAGTCGATGATTATGTAGTCATAAAGGTTGCGGATGGCACGCAGCTGTTTACGGAGCATCATTTCGCGATTCTCCAGATTCATGAGTTCCAGTTCAGCTCCAACGAGATCGATGCGGGAGGTTATGATGTCCAAATGTTCCACGCAGGTAGGGGTGACGGCTTCGGCTGCGGTAGCCCGACCTATCAGGCAGTCGTACACCGAGGTGTCGACCTTGCTCAGATCGATTCCCAAACCGCTCGAAGAGTTGGCCTGCGGATCGGCGTCGATGAGCAGAACCTTCTTGCCCAAGGTGGCCAAAGATGCGCTTAGATTGATGGCAGTAGTGGTTTTTCCGACGCCACCTTTCTGATTGGCAATAGCAATAACAAGTCCCATATACTATTAGTTTTGAACAGTCGTTTCAGTTTACCTTAAAGGAATATTTTTATTCTTGTTTAAAATGTTTCACGATGCAAAGATAGTATGACTTTTCAAAGTGTCCAAAGATTTTAAATTAATTTAGTGTTTTTTGTTGATAACTTTCCCATTTGTTGATAACTTTAACGTCTGCGAAAAACAAAAATGCGCTTTTTCTTGGAAATTTGAATAATAATGCTTATCTTCGCGCCGCATAAAGAATAGTAAATGTTACAAGATAAAACCCAAGAAAGCAAGATAGGACAGGCTGCTGCAAACATGTCGCAGGCCAGCGGTTCGATGGATATGTTCTCGGAAGCAACCGGTTACGGACAGCTGCCCGACGATCCGAAAGGCCGCAAAACCATCCTGATTACCAACGATGACGGATATCTGGCAGGCGGCATCAACCGAATGATTGAATCGCTGCGCGATCTGGCACGTCTGGTGGTATTGGCTCCCGACAGTCCGCGGTCCGGATTCTCTGCAAGTTTTACCTGTATGCATCCGGTAACCTTAAGGCGCGTAAGCGACGATGGCGACGTGCTGGTTTATGCCTGCAGCGGAACGCCGGTCGATTGCGTGAAACTGGCTTTGCACCGTTTCTTTTCCGGGAAATATCCCGATCTGATTGTGTCGGGTATCAATCATGGCGGCAATGATTCCATCTGCATCATGTACAGCGGAACGATGGGAGCTGTGCTCGAAGGCTGCGTAGTGGGCATCCCGGCTGTCGGATTCTCACTGCTCGATCATCGGAAGACCGCCGACTTTACCAATGCGTGCATCTATGTCCACGATATCGTCAAGGCCGTTCTGGAACATCCGATGGAAAAGGGCGTTTCGCTCAATGTGAATATTCCGGTCGGCGAAATCAAGGGCGTACGCGTCTGCCGTCAGGCTCAGGGCTTGTGGGAAAAGGAGTTTCATTTCCTGAATGGCGATGAGAATGAGGGCGAGGCCGTGTTCCAGGTAACCGGCGAATACCGGAATCTGGAAGAGGATGCCACCGATACCGACCGTTACTGGCTGGAGCGCCAGTATATCAGCGTGGTTCCGGTTGAGGTCGATTATACCCATCATGAGAAACTGGATGGATTCAGGTACCTTGAAAGGGTAGAGAGTAAAGGGTAGAGAGTAAAGAGTAAAGGGTAATGAGTAAAGAGATCCTATCTGACTCTCCCGTAATTAACAATTCTGACCCCGTGAAATATTATCTGATAGCAGGCGAAGCCAGTGGAGACCTCCATGCTTCCCGTCTGATGCACCAGCTGAAGGAGCAGGATCCGGAAGCACAGTTCCGTTTTTATGGCGGCGATGCCATGAAGGCGGAGGGCGGTGTGCTTGTCCGGCATTACCGCGAGCTGGCGTACATGGGTTTCGTGCAGGTCGCACTTCATGCCGGTACCATTCTGAAGGGTCTGAAGTATTGCCGGCAGGATATCCTGAACTTTGCTCCCGATGCCCTGATTCTGATTGATTATCCCGGATTCAACCTGGGTATTGCCAAATGGGCGCGTAAGCAGGTGAATGACCCGCAAAGCCGGCTCAAATGCAAGATCTGCTACTATATTTCGCCCAAGATATGGGCTTGGAAGTCCTATCGGCTGAAAGCCATACGTCGCGATATCGACCTGATGCTCTGCATTCTTCCATTCGAGGTGGAGTGGTACCGGAAGCGCGGATTTGAAGTGAATTATGTGGGCAATCCGACCGTCGACGAACTGTATGACCTGCGAAATGCGCCGCTGAAGCCCGCCGACGATAAGTTTATCCTTCTGGTTCCCGGTTCACGCAAGGCGGAAGTCCGCGATAACCTGCATGTGATGCTTGCCGCTACGCGGGGACTTGGACGCAGGGTTGTGGCAGGTGCTCCCGGATTGAGTTCCGAATTTTATGCCGAAGTGCTTTCCGGTTTCGGTCAGTCAACTCAGGATGTCCAGGTCCGCTTCGGACAGACCCACGATCTGATGCGTCATGCAACGGCGGCAGCCGTAACCTCCGGAACGGCAACGCTCGAGGCTGCCTATCTCCGGTGCCCGCAGGTAGTCTGCTACAATTTCAAGGGCGGCAAACCGTTCTACAACGTTATGAAACTGGCTTTGCGGAACATCCGGTATGTGTCGCTGGTAAACCTGCTCATATATGGCCTGTCGCAGGAAAAGGGGCTTCCCGACGAGCGTCATGCAGCCGTCTGCGAATTGCTGGGTCCCTATCTGACTCCGGATTCTTTGCGCGAACAGCTGCTGCAGCTGTTGGGCGATACATCCGTCCGGCGTGAGATGCTGAACCAATATGAACGGATGGCTCAGATTTTAGGCCAGCCAGGTGCTCCGGTTCGGGCAGCCAAGGCTATTGCCGGCATTCTCTGAATACATTTTAATTGCATACATTATATTAATCAACAAATTTATAATCGGATTATGATTGACAAAATTCTCGCCATTTCTGGCAAATCCGGGCTCTTCCGTCTGGTGGCCCGCGGTAACAATATGCTGATCTGTGAAAATCTGGCCGACAAGAGCCGTGTGCCTGCCTTGCAGCGCGACAAGGTGCTTTCCCTGTCCGATATCGCCATGTATACCGTCGATGGTGAAGTACCCCTGAACTCCGTTTTCGCCAAGGCCAAGGCGCTGACCGGCGGCAAGATTGCTCCCGTAAGCCTGAAGGATTCGGCCGATGCCCAGCGTGCCTGGTTTGCCGAGGTAATGCCTGAGTACGATGCAGACCGTGTCCGCGGCGGCGATATCAAGAAGTTCATCCAGTGGTATAACATTCTCATCGAAACCGGCAACGACGATTTCTCGGAGCCTGAAGAGAACAAGGAAGAAGAAAAGTAATCAACTGAAATCTGTTACACATATTATATATATGCGCGCGTATATGCTGACAGCGGCACTCTTTGCCGTAGCTTCGTGCGGGTGGGCGCAGAGTGCCATTACCCCCGAAGTGCTGAACCGGTTCCAGAACCAGGAAGTGCAGGCTTCCGATAAGGCAATCCGTAATGCCTTGGCCCGAACCTCTATTGCCGTTCTGGCAAGCGATGCCAGTGCGTTGCAGATGGGCGATACCCATTTCACCTACCGTGTTCCCAACAAGGGAATCACCAATCAGCAGAGTTCCGGCCGATGCTGGCTCTTTACGGGCATGAATGTGCTCCGCAGCAAGGCTATCAATCAGTATAACCTGAAAGGATTGGAACTGTCGCAGGTCTATCTGTTCTTCTACGATCAGCTGGAGAAATCGAATCTTTTCCTGCAAGGTTGTATCGATACCCGGCAGAAGGCCGACGATGACCGACTGGTAGACTGGCTCTTCGAGAATCCGCTGAGCGATGGCGGTACTTTCTGCGGTGTGGCCGACCTGGTGAAGAAATACGGCGTTGTGCCGAAGGAGGTGATGCCCGAAACGTATTCATCGAACAATACGCGCGATATTGATATGCTCCTGAAGTGGAAACTCCGCGAAATGGGCCTGGAGTTGCGTACGGCAGGCAAGAACCGGAAGACAACCGCAGCATCGCTCGAAAAGCGCAAACTTGAGATGCTGGGCGAGATCTACCATATCCTTACCCTGGCATACGGTATTCCGCCCACAGAGTTTACCTATACTTTGCGCGATGCCGCCGACAAGGAGATCAGCACCGAGCAATATACGCCGCAGTCGTTCTATGCCAGGTATTGGGCCGACGAGGACCTGTACGACAACTACATCATGGTGATGAACGACCCGTTGCGCGAGTATTACAAGGTTTATCAGATCGACTTCGACCGCCAT
>JAGBQS010000175.1 GCA_017632695.1 Bacteroidales bacterium | reverse complement strand
TTGTTATATCCGGCTTCGATCACATCCTTACACTCGTTGTAGGCAATGGTCCAGAGTTCCTGCTGGGTCATACCAATCGACGAGTAGTTGTCCTGCAAGCCCGATCCGTCGAACTTCTCCGACTTTCCGGCCAGAAACATGGCGATACGGGCACGAAGACCCTTGGCAAAAGCCTTCGAAACACGCTCTGTCGAAACCGTGTACTTATTCTGATTCGGCCATCCCAAATACTGTTCTGCCTTCTCCAGGTCATCCATCACTTTTTTCAGCACTACCGAACGGTCGGTCTGCGGCAAATAAAGGGTTTCGGACGAAATGGGTTCGAAACGATAAGGAACATCTCCCCAGGCTTTCACCAAGTCGTAGTAGATCATACCGCGGAGAGTAAGCAGCTCGCCATAAATCTGGCCCATATTCTCGTTTGTGAGATCCGCATACTGCTCCATGCTGACTACGGCCTTGTTGGCACGCTCAATTCCCTCGTACAATTTTGCCCAGGCATTGGTATTGGTGTTCATGTACGAATTGTCGACTTGAGCATTATAGTTAGCCAAAGAAGCTTCCTTGTCGAGCGTCGGGTCGGAAACGCCGGCAAAGTTGTTGTAAATCTCGCAGTCGGTATTCGTTCCGAAATAAGGAATGAAACGTCCACGATAGGAGTTTGTCTCGCAAAAGGACTGGTGAAGACCCATCACGGCAGCATCGGCCAACTCCTCGGTCGAGAAGACCACATCCTCTGCCATTGCCGACTGGTTAGGCGCATCCAGATCACACGATGCTAACATAACCACACCTGCAGCGAGTGAAATATATGCTATTTTTTTCATTGCTTTACTTATTTAATAATGTACATTAGAAGTTCAGGTTCAAACCTATGACAAACTGACGGCTCTTCGGATATGCCGAATAGTCGACACCTGGTGTCATGTTGGTCTTGCGACAAGCCGAAACCTCCGGATCCATACCTGAATAGTTGGTCAGACAGAAGAGGTTGTAGCCGGTAGCATAAACACGAAGGTTGGAAAGATGTAACTTCATCAAATGCTTCTTAGGCACCGTGTAACCGACAGTTAATGTTGAAAGACGCAGGAAAGAAGCATCTTCTACATATTCGCTGGTCAGCACATACTTTTCAGTATAAGGAGAATAGGTAGTTGTATTGGCATTCAAAGCAGCCAAAGCATCGGCCGAATTCCAATCGAGCAGGTTTCCGTTGGCATCGATATTGGTCCAACGCTTACCGGAAGCCATTGCATCAATCAGGTTGCGATATTTGTACTTCGAAGTCATCGTGTACTCAATACCGTTGGCATTATAAACATCGTTGCCATAAGAGAAATTGAAGTTAGCAGCAATATCGAACCAATAAATGCGGGCGTTCAGGTTCAAGCCGCCAATCAGTTTCGGATTGGTATCGCCTATCACCTTGCGATCGTCGGCCGTAATAGTGCCGGTCTTACTTGCCTTGGTTTCCTTAATCTTCAGTGAACCCGGGCGAACCGTTGTACCAATTACATTCGAGCAGTCAGCAACGCCTTCTTTAAGCACCCACTTACCGGCTGCCTGCGAAGCTGCGATATCGAAATCCGAAACTTCGTAGCGTCCGTCAGCCACATAGCCGTAAATCTGTCCGATAGGCTCATTAACGGCGATAATGAAATCACGGTCGATTTCGGAAGAAGCCCAACCGGTATTGATGTTGTCGATAGACTTCAGCAAGCCCAGACTCTCCACATTATTCTTGTTAACCGAAATATTGAAACCTATCGTAAATTCGTAGTTCTTCTTCTGAATAGCTACGCCATTGATGGTAAACTCGAAGCCCTTGTTCGAGGTTTCACCCATGTTGCGATACTGATAGTCGTAACCGGTACCGGCTACAGGGAACTGGATCAGCAAATCTTTAGTATTGTTCAGGTAAGCTTCAACTGTACCGTTGATACGGCCGTTAAAGAAACTGTAATCCAAACCCAAGTTACGGGTATAAGTGGTCTCCCAGGTCAGATCAGAATTCGACATGGTCTTGGATGGAGCCCAATAAGTATCATAGCCATTGATCCAGGAGGTCGTATTTGCCAGATATTCCTGCGTGGCACTCACGCCCGAAGGAATGTTGTTGTTACCGGCAGTACCATAGGAGAACCGGAGCTTCAAATCGTCCAGCCAGTCTTTGGTATTCTCCATAAAGGCCTCGTCACTTACACGCCAAGCCACAGAGGCCGACGGGAAGAAGCCCCAGCGGTTTCCATCGGCAAACTTCGAACTTCCATCCGCACGGAAGGTTGCGCTTACATAATATTTACCGGCATAGTTGTAATTGAAACGGCCGAAGTACGAAGAAAGGATATCATTCGGATCGTAGAAATTATCGGTTGCATAGGCATGTCCCTGTGAAGTCAGCTTCCAAGCCTGACGGGCAGAGAACCATGTCGGATATCCGTGGTTTTCAGAAGACTGCGTCTTGCTCTTCTGCAAGATATACTCTTCGCCCAGCAAAGCATCCAGATGGTGCTTGGAATTCTTGCCGAACAGACCCTTGAAGTCGTAATTCACTGTATTGGTATTGCGGATCTTATTGCGGTCATAACGGGTCAACAGGATGGCAGGCATGTCGGCATAGCCGTCAGAGAGCTGCTGCACATAATAGGTGCTGACACCCCAGAAACGGTCGGTATCCTGATTATAGGTATCATAACCTACCTCTGTCTTAAACTTGAAGTTCTTGAAAATCTCCCATTGGAGTGAACCGGAGAGGTTAAGCTGATTACGCTGACGTTTCTGGTCATTATCGGTAATAGCCGTTACCGGATGATAGAAGTTACCACCCGTTGCATCATCCTCTTCGGCATCGGTACCGGCACCTGTACTGCCGTTTACCGGGAACGGTACGAACTGGATAGCGTAACGCAGACGCTTGTTGGTATTGTAGGTAGAAGACTGCTCGTTAGCGCCCTGGCCATTGATATTGGTTTTGGCCCAACGCAGCTGATAATCGAGTTTAAGCTTCTTGCCGATATT
>JAGBQS010000174.1 GCA_017632695.1 Bacteroidales bacterium | reverse complement strand
TCAGATTGCGCAGGCGGAACATATCAACCTGCCCGGCATCCAGAATCCACACGTTGTCCTTCCGCAATGAGAAAAATGACCGGTTCTGTTTGTTTCCGTTCTCATCAACCCATTTCAACTTATAGTTGCGTTTGTGTTTATCCGGCGTATTCGTAGTTCCGCCTCTCCATTTGATGTCGGCTAACATTTCCTGATATTCTCCGTCGGGCGTAGTCAGACATACCCTTGCATGCTGATAGTCGTAACCGAAATCGCCGTAAAGATGTATGATGGGAAGGGAAGTGAATTGTATGCCTGATGAATAATCCTTCTCTCCTATGCTGTATGAGAGTGCATAGCTTTTAAGTGTATCTGATTCAGGAAAGGTAATGACGGTTTCGGCAGACTGTCCCTCTACCATGATATTTTCCCACCCGGATCCGTCTTTGGCCGACAGGATGCCTGTGATGTTACCGCCCCCGGTCATTTCCGGAACAGAAACAAGCCAGGTATCTGTCCGTTTGTCATAACTGGCAGGTATCCCATTAAACAGCAATTGGCCATATAGGTTAAAATGGCTGAAAATGAGAAATAATAAGAGACAATTCCTGATGTTCATACCTATTTTCATTCTGTAAATAATTTCCTATCTTCCCCAACTGCTTTTGTCCAGATTGCGGTAGCCGATGGCTTCGGCAATATGGGTGGACGTGATGGCATCCGAGCCCTCATAGTCGGCAATGGTGCGGGCAACGCGGAGAATACGGTCGTAGGCACGGGCGGAGAGGTCGAGCTTGGTCATTGCATTCTGCAGCAGCTTCAGCGATCGGTCGTCCAACTGACAATACCGGCGCATCTCCGCAGGTCCCATCTGTGCGTTGCAATGCACTTCGGGAATCTCGCGGAACCGCTCTTCCTGAATGCGTCGGGCGTTCAAGACACGTTCCCGGATGGAAGCAGAACTTTCAGCCACATGCGTACGGCTTACTTCCTCGAACGAAAGCGGCAGGATCTCGATCTGGAGGTCGATGCGGTCCAGCAACGGGCCGGAAATACGTCCGAGGTACTTCTGCACTTGCGTTTCGGAACACGTACACTCCTTGGTTGGATGGTTGTAGTAACCGCAGGGACAAGGGTTCATCGAAGCCACCAGCATCAGGCTTGCCGGATAGGTAACCGTATTCTTGGCCCGGGCAATGGTGATACGACGGTCTTCGAGCGGCTGACGAAGCACTTCGAGTACCTCCCGTCTGAATTCCGGCAATTCGTCCAGGTAGAGAACGCCGTTATGTGCCAGCGAGACCTCACCCGGAATCGGATTGGTACCGCCGCCGATCAGTGCCACCGGTGAAATGGTATGGTGAGGTGCCCGGAACGGACGCTGCGTAATCAGACCCAGCTGCGAACGCAGACCCGCCACACTGTGAATCTTGGTAGTCTCCAACGCCTCGCTGAGCGAAAGCGGCGGCAGGATGCTGGGCAGACACTTGGCCATCATACTCTTGCCGGCTCCGGGAGGCCCTACCAGAATCAGATTGTGGCCGCCGGATGCAGCAATGGCAAAGGCGCGCTTCACGAGTTCCTGCCCTTTCACATCGGCGAAGTCGGCGGGAAAATGCTGCTCTGCCTGTGCAAACAGGGCTCGGGTATCAACATCCAGCTTCTCCAGCGTATCCTCGTCGTTCAGGAACCTGATAATCTGCTGGATGCTGTCGGCAATCAGAACATCCAGATTGTTCACCACAGCCGCCTCGTTGGCATTTTCGCGCGGTACGATGATACCCTTCAGGCCCATCTTACGGGCCAGGATGGCAAAAGGCAGACATCCCCTGACGGGCTTCACATGTCCGTCGAGCGAAAGTTCGCCCACCATCATATAGTCGGCCAGCTTAGCTGTTGAGAGCAGTTCGCCCGCTGCCAGCACGGCAATGGCGATGGGAACATCGTACATCGATCCCTCCTTGCGCACATCAGCCGGAGCCAGGTTGATGGTAATCTGACGGCGCGGCACACGCATGCCCACTTCGCGTAAGGCACTTTCAATACGGTCGCGACTCTCCTTGACAGCCGCATCGGGCAAACCGATCAGCAAAATGCGACAGCCTGGAGAAATGGCCGTTTCGCAATAAACGGCAGCGGCATCAATGCCCTGTAAGGCAGCAGAAATCGTTCGGACAACCATGAATCAATACAGAAAGACGTTTAGTTGGTTTTTGCAAGGATCACCTCTTGAGCAGTTCCTTGTTCATTTCGCTGTTCAACGGGGTGCGTTCCAGAAAGCGGTACAACTCCGAACCCCACTGATTGTGCGTCTGATAGTTGCCGAAACGGTCGGTAACCATCAGGAAAGGCAGACTGCGCACCTCACAGGCCGAAACCAAGGGATGCGCAAAACCGGCATTCAGCAAGGTATGCTTGCCGGGAATACCCTTCACGGCCGACTTCCACGAAGCCGAATCCGGTGCATACAGGCAGACGCTCATCAGTTCGATGTGATGAGCCTTGCGGCTTCGGGTAGCCGATTTCTCGTTCTTGAACGTCCTGGCATCGGTGTAGAGGCCATAGTCGCGGGCAACCTGCTGGAAGACCTTCAGCGAATCGATTGAAGCCGAATCGAAAGCCGCCCAGAAGAGCAATACCAGCGATTCCTGCCGGCTGTCGAGCAAGTCGTAGGCAGTATCGGCCAAAGCAAGCGACACACGCGGCAGACGAAAGTTACGTCCCAGGTGTCCGGTCTTCTGCGCCAGTTCCAGGTCGATGCGCTCCATGAGCCAGGCCGGTTTGGCGGCATCCGACAGTTTGCCTAATGCCCGACGCACCGCCAGCGAATCCCAGAAAGGAATGGAATCGCGCAGCATCAGGGCCTCAAGCAGTTCCGATGAATCGGGTTTCGAGACC
>JAGBQS010000173.1 GCA_017632695.1 Bacteroidales bacterium | reverse complement strand
TTCTTCGTTATGGTCATTTAGTATTTTGCTATGGATTCTGCTGAAACTTGATGCTTCAAGAAACGCCCGTTACTGAATGACCTGAAACGTTATCTGAGCTAATTATCCTACTGTAAATCCATCAATTCTCTCTATTATGTCGAATTTGTATAAAGTAACAGCAGAAGGAATTCAATTATCTTCCGAATTCAAACCGATAGAGCCTACGATTACCGGCCATCTGCCGGAGGAAAAAGGTGTATATTTATCGGTCCTGAAAGATGATTGTACGTTGCCGACAAACCGTAAGATTCGTAATAAGCCGGTTTTCCGCCCCTTGATTTATATGGGGCATGTTTATCATGCCGTCTTTGTAGGGCGAACCCGTAATTTGAATCAGGCTTTCCGCAAGGATGAGAACTATTCGAAGACAGACCATGCTTCCCTGCGCAAGCGTTTGGGAGCGCTTCTGGGATTTATTCCGAATTCGTACGTGTTGCAGGCAGGAAAGGCACACAAGACTTTTACCGTATCCGATAATCAACAGATAACGGATTGGCTATATGATAATACGTTTGTCTTATATATAGTTGAGAAAAATCAGTTGCATACACAGAAACTCCTTTCACAGGTAATCGATACACCGCTCAATCTGATACCTTCAGACAATCATTCGAACGAAGAATTCCGTAAGGATCTGATGGGATTGCTCAGGCGAACCAATGGCCGGCCTTTGCGTTCTACATGGCTTCATAAAGGGAAGGCAATGCATGCCGGTCCTTGGCTTGATGCATTGCCTTCCCTTATTCGGAATCGCAAGTTGTGGATATCGCTTGCGGTATTACTGATTCTGGCTTTGATTGTTTGTTGTTTTATCTGATTATCAGTCACAGATAAATGTCATACTTTTCTTGTATTTCCGATAGCTGATAATCGCATATACCAGATAAAAGACTGAAAGGACGAACAGACCTCCACAGGTTGTGGTGGACGTTGCCAGCATTTCGTCAATAGGTTTGTAGATGGCAGAAACCGGGCAATACAGAATAGCTTTCCAGTGCATGCCAGGCACTAAACCATAGAAAAATACAATCTTTTTAGGACCCAGTTCAGAATAAACTATACCGGAATCTGAATTGCGGGCATTTTGGAATGTCTCTGAATCAGGCTCCATTCCGACTCTTTTCATAACATCCGGCAGTTTCCTTCTGACTACATATTCCGGATTCGGGTGCATAATGATCGAAAGGTCTTCGTCAATGACCACCACTGTTGTAGTGGGGAAGGGTTTGTAGTTCTCTGTTTTCTGCGAAAGCTGTGTCAGGTCTATGTCGATTCCAAACCCACCCATAAACTTACCGGATGCATCGTATAAGGGGATTGTGTAGGTTACAATAATAACACCGTCATCGGATAAGAACGGTCTGGACCATAAATTATTCGGATTACCTTTTTGCCGGATATACCATTCGTTCTGATTGCGGAAATCCCGGCTTTCTCCTACCTGTAAACGCTCCGTTGTTCCATCTTCTTTCCTCCTAATGAGCGGGCCGAAGCCGTTTTTGTCGGCATACTGCGGATACATCCAGTCTTCGAAAGCCATAATGGCTCCCGAAATGTTGGGATTCTGTTCCAGCAGTTTCTCCATCGATTGGTAGATACTCTCTTCGTCGGTAAAGTCGAAGTGTGTATCGTACAGATGCTGTACGAAATTTTCAGCCGGTTGTTGGACTGCTGACATTTCATCGTGTAGGAATTCCTTCAACTGATTGAATTTCTGTTGGGCCTGTAACTCGCATTCTTCCCGCATGTTTTCACTTTTAGCAGAAATGTACACAATCGACCCTACAAAAATGAGTATTGAGAGAAAAGATGCAGCAATCAGATGAAAGGTGACTTTACGCTTTTTTTGCTGATAAGGAGGGATGTACATAGTATAATTAAATAAAGGTAGTGTTCGGTTCGATATTTATAACGAATCAGAAGGGATGCTGATTCAAATCTTTGTGTTTCGGCACTACGTAAAACAAAGGGATATGCACTGGCTCTGTAACAAGAGCCAGTGCGTATCTGTTTCAGACGGATTAGCCGCCGAAGTTGTCGAAGCGGATCATATCGTCCTCAACACCCAGAGAGTGCAAGAGGTCGAGTACGGTCTTTGCCATCATCGGAGGTCCGCAAAGATAATATTCGCAATCCTCAGGAGCTTCATGCTGCTTCAGGTAGGTGTCGCCCATTACAGGTGCTACGAAGCCTGGAGTATACTTGATGCCGGCAGCATCTGCCTTTGGATCCGGACGGTCCAATGCCAGATGGAAATGGAAGTTCGGGAAATCCTTCTCCAACTGCAGGAAGTCGTCCAGGAACGGAATCTCTTCCAGGGCACGTGCGCCATAGAAGTAATGCATCGGACGGTTACGGTCTTCATCGGCAATGCCGTTACCTTTCAGCATGTGCATGATTTGTGCACGGAGAGGAGCCATACCGGCACCACCGCCTACCCAAATCATTTCGCGACCGGTTCCGTACTGCGGACGGAATTCGCCGTAAGGACCTGACATGATTACCTTATCGCCCGGCTTCAGGTTGAAGATATACGAAGAAGCAATACCCGGGTTAACCGGCATGAAGTTGTTTGCATCCGGTTTCTGCTGTTCCTTTGGAAGGAATGGCGGGGTTGCAATACGGACGTTCAACGTAATGATATCGCCCTCGTCCGGATAGTTGGCCATCGAATAAGCACGAACAGTCGGCTCCGGGTTCGAACAGTGAAGATCGAACAGGTGGAACTTGTTCCAGGCAGGGAGATAGGTTTCACCGATCAGTTCCTTGTCGAAATCCTTATAATCGATTTCGAATGCAGGAATCTTAATCTGGGCATACGAACCCGGCTCGAAGTGCATGTGCTCGCCGGCAGGCAGAGCCACCTTATATTCCTTAATAAAGGTTGCCACGTTCTTGTTGCCGATTACGGTGCATTCCCATTCCTTAACACCGAATACATCGTCCGGAACGGTAATCTTGGCATTCTGCTTTACTTTGCTCTGGCATGCCAGACGATAGTGCTGCTTGATCTGCTTGCGGGTGAAGAAGCCAACCTCAGTCGGAAGGATATCACCGGCACCTTCTTCGATGATACATTTGCACTGGCCGCACTTACCGCCGCCACCGCAGGCACTCGAAAGGAAGATACCGCCGCTCTGCAAAGCAGCAAGTGCAGTAGAACCGATGCCGGTCTCAATCTCTTTCTTGCCGTTAACGTCGATGGTTACGCTGCCCGAAGGAACCAGCCAGGCCTTGACGGCAAGCAGCAGAGCTACAAGTACAAGAATTACAATCAGGAAAACAACGATTGCATATATAATTGTCTGTGTCATAATATCTGTTTCTTTTTAACTATTTACGTTTTTGACAATTATAACTGAATGCCGCTGAAGCTCAGGAAAGCAATAGCCATCAGACCCGTTGCGATGAACGTAATACCCAGACCCTTCAGAGGAGCAGGGATGTTGCTGTAGGCCAGTTTTTCGCGAATGGCGGCAATGCAGGCAATGGCAAAGAGCCAGCCCAGACCACTGCCCAAGGCATAAACGGCTGCAAAACCAACGTTCTCGAACTCTTTCTGCTGCATGAAAAGAGAACCACCCAGGATGGCGCAGTTTACAGCAATCAGAGGCAGGAAGATGCCTAACGAACCGTAAAGGGCAGGGAAGAACTTCTCGACTACCATCTCTACAATCTGTACAATAGCCGCAATCACGGCAATGAATACGATGAATGAAAGGTAGCTCAGGTCAACGCCCTCAACCAATGCATTAGGCTGAAGTACATACTTGTCGAGCAGATAGTTGACAGGCAAGGTAACGAGCAGCACGAATGTTACTGCAGCACCCAGTCCGACAGCTGTCTTAACGGTCTTCGACACAGCCAGGTAAGAACACATACCCAGGAACAGTGCAAAGATCATGTTGTCGATGAAAATCGACTTTACGAATAGATTCAAATATTCCATTTTTGCTTTGTTTTAAAGGGTATGATTACTTGTCTTGCAATTCAGGATTCTTGCTGCGCAGGTACCAGATGATACAACCCAGCAGAATCAGGGCCGAAGTCGGCATTACAAAGATGCCGCAGTTCTGATAGCCGTCGTAGCCGCTTTCGTTTACGAAACGGGCAATGACATCAATGCCGAACAGGGTGCCCGAACCGAAGAACTCGCGGAAGGTAGCCACAACAAAGAGGATAATGGCATAGCCTAAACCGTTTCCAAGTCCATCCAGAAGGGCTGGCCAAGGCTTGTTGCCCAAGGCAAAAGCTTCCAGACGACCCATCAGGATACAGTTGGTAATGATCAGGCCCACATAAACTGAAAGCTGTTTACTTACCTCGAATGCGTAAGCTTTCAGAATCTGGTTTACCAGGATTACCAGCGCAGCAACAACTACCAACTGAACGATGATTCGGATTCTGTTAGGAATGGTATTGCGCAGGAGAGAGATAATCACGTTAGCAAAAGCAAGTACGCAGGTAAGGGAGATGCCCATTACGAGCGCCGGCTTCATTTGGGTAGTGACGGCAAGAGCCGAGCAGATACCGAGAACCTGTACTACGACAGGGTTGTTTGTCCAAAGCGGACCGGTGAAAACACCGGGTTTCTTTTCTGCTGCCATATTTTATTCTGCATTTACAGGTTCAACATTCTGATCGGATTCACAGGAAGTGCTGTCGGCAGCTTCAGCTTCTCCGACGCCATTCAGGAATGCAATCATTTTCAAAGTCTCTTTGTAACCGGTCATCGAATTGTTGATGATGGTGCTTACGCAGTCGGAAGTCTTGGTAGCGCCTGTAATGGCATCTACCTGATCGGCTCCGTTGGCAGCAGTCTTGCCCTGCTTCAAAACCTGAACAGGAGCAAACTCTTCGCCCTGGAACAGGTGCTTGCCGATGAATGCGGCAGCAAATGCAGGATCATCCTTGATCTTGGCACCCAGACCGGCGGTTTCCGATGCGTGGTCGAAAGATGCACCGGCAATGGTGCTTCCGTCGCTTTCAACTGAAAGGTAACCCCATACAGCATCCCACAGACCGGCACCATACATAGCCATGATGTAATAGTTCTTGCCGTTTACTTTTGCAATGAAGATCGGCAGTTGTGCATCGTCTTTTACAACGCCTGCCTTGAACTGCTGTTTGGTTACAATTTCGAAGGCATTCACGCCATCCAGTTCCTCGCCTTTGGTATTGACAACGCTCATGTTGTTGTCCATGTCGAGTTCGTTCCAGATTTCGGCTGCGTTCTCGAATGTCACTTCCTTACCCAGTACGGAACTGATTGAAGAAAGGATCTGCTGTTTTTTCTCGTTGTCGCTGTTGGCCTTTTGCTGCGGAGCAAGACCCAATGCGGCAACCGTAAGCAGGATAGCTACCAGCACGGTCAGCACGGTAGCATAAATCACGGTGTATACGTTACTGTTGCGATTCATAATACTTATGCTTTTACGCGCTTGGCACGCTTGTTAATATTGGCATCTACTACATAATAGTCGATGAGCGGAGCTACTGCGTTACCGAGCAGCACAGCCATCATGGCACCTTCCGGATAACCCGTATTGAACATTCGGATGATGATAGCCATCACACCGATGAAGGCACCGTAGATAAACTTACCTGTATTTGTGCGGCAACCCGTAACAGGGTCGGTAGCCATAAATACGGCAGCAAAAGCAAATCCGCCCAGGCAGAGCTGCTGTGCAACGGTTGGAGCCGAAGCGTCGAAGGCACCGATGATGGCGCTCATTACGGCACCGCCTGCAAATACGCTGAGCATGATGCGCCAGCTGGCCACCTTGGTCAGCAGGAGCAGACAGGCACCCAACAGAATGGCGAGGGTCGAAGTCTCAGCAATCGAACCGGGGATGCAACCCAGGAATGCGTCGAGTGTCGAATAAGAAGCGGCATCGAAAGAGCCGTCGGCTACTGCAGCCAAAGGAGTGGCACCCGAGAATCCGTCAACAACAGATGTTCCCTCGATTGGCGTGTTGCAGAGGGCAGAACCGGTGCGAACAAATACGGCATCGCCTGACATGGCCTTCGGGTAGGCAAAGAACAGGAAAGCACGGGTAATCAGTGCAGGGTTGAATACATTCATACCGGTACCGCCGAAAATCTCTTTGGCAAAAACAACCGAGAAGGCAGTAGCTACTGCAATCATCCAAAGAGGAGTGTTCACAGGAACAATCATCGGAATCAGCAGGCCGGTAGCCAGGAAACCTTCGGCAACTTCTTCGCGTTTGTAGGCAGCTACAGCCATCTCGATACCGAGACCTACCACGTAGCTTACAACTACTTTAGGCAAGAATGCAACCAAACCGTAAAGGAACTGCATGAACCAGCCGTCGTTAATGCCGAGAGCCAGATCGTGCTGATAACCTACGTTCCACAAGCCGACCAGAAGAGCGGGCATCAGGGCGATGATCACCATGATGATAACGCGCTTGGAATCGACCGAGTCGTGAACCTGCACTCCCTTGCGGCCTGCGGTCTCACGTGGAACGAAAAGGAAAGTATGGAAGCTGTCATAAATAGACCAGAGCTTCTCATATTTGCCGCCCTTCTGGAAAAGGGGGTCAATCTTTTCGTTAATGAAATTATTTAATTTATTGCTCATAACAGTCTATGTATTATTCCATCTCTTTGCGGAGTTTAACAAGGCCGTCGGCGATAACCTGCTGAACAGGAGTCTTCGACGGATCAACAAACTCACAGAGGGCGAAGTCTTCCGGAGCCACTTCATAGATGCCCAGCGCTTCCATCTTGTCAATGTTATAGCTGATGACAGCCTTATACAGCTCTTCCGGATAGATATCCATCGGGAACACCTTTTCCCATTCGCCGCTCACAATCAAGGCACGCGGACCGCCTTTCAGACGGGCGTCGAGTGTCCACTGCTTGCTCTTGAACAGACCGAACAAGCCGCTCAGCGACGTGCAGCTGGTCGAATAACGGTTCAGACCGGGAGTAATCCAGCCCAGCATTTCGTCGGTATCGCCACCGTCAGGAATAACGGTTACGGTATTGTCGAAGAAGCCGACTACACCGTCCTTGCCTGCATTCTGACCGGTCAGTACGTTACCGGCAATAAAGCGCTGCGTATATTCGGTATGTTTAACCTTGCCGTCCAGAATACTGCTCAGGGTCTGTCCCGGCAGAACCTTGGCATAGGCCGGAGCAACGATTTCGCTGCCGGCTACGGTGATGGTACGGGTAAAGTCGAGCTTGCCGCCCAGAATACGACCGATCACGATAACATCGAAAGCACTGACAGTCCATACCACTTCGCCCTTGTTGATGGGCTTGATGTGGTTGATCTGTACGCCAACGTTGCCTGCAGGGTGGGGTCCTGCAAATTCGTAAACCTCAGCGTCCTTCAGTTGCAGGTTGCTACCGGCCTTTGCACCAACATATACCTTGCCGGAAGTGAGTTTTGCCAAGGCGCTGATGCCCAGTTGCAACTCTGCTTCCTGACCCTTTACTACGAAACTGAAGTCGGGGGCCAGCGGAGCCGAATCGAAAGCGCTGACGAAAATGTCGCGAGGCTGTACCTCCGGATTGGCCACAACGTTGTAGGGACGCTGTTTGATGAATGGCCAAATACCAGCATTCAGCATAGCCGACTTGATTTCGTCGGCCGATGCGCTGGCAGGATTAACAGTCGGAAGTTTTACACTGGTGTTCTTGCCGTCATTAGCGATGACAATGCCAAGCACTTTGCGTCGATCGCCACGGACCACTTCCTCAACGGAGCCGCTCACGGGGCTAACGAACTTAATCTCGGGGTGCAGTTTGTCGGTAAAGATAACGTCACCGGCATTCACTGCCTCGCCGGCCTTGACAACTACCTTTGGGGTGGAACCGGTAAAATCATCGGGAACAAGGGTGACTTTTTCAGCCGCCTTTGTGCTGACGAGTTTCTGCTCGGCTACACCGGCCAGATTGATGTCCAGACCTTTGTTAAGCTTAATTAAACTTGCCATTTGTTGTTATTAATAGATTGTAAAATTGGTTGCATATGGTATTATTACTGACAATCTGTCCGATCAGTCAGCATATTTACACGGCGCGAAAATAATAAAAAAAATGCAATCGGACATTGATTTTTGTGCATATTTCAAGTTTAACAGAGCGTAACAGGGCGTATTCTGTGGGTTTGAAAGATTCAGTTTGCAAATTTTTGCGCCATTTTCTTGCAATTTTAATGATTATTGCTTAACTTTGCGCCCGATATGAAACTACAATTCGCGCGCGTACATATTATATTAATTCTGTTGCTTGCCGGATGGGCTGGTAACACCTGTTCGCTGATGGCTCAGAACGACCCTCAGTCCAGTATGTACTGGGCGGTTCCGACCCTGTATAATCCGGCCGCCGTCGGATGCGATTCGGCAATTCATATTTCCGCATTCAACCGCATGCAATGGGTGGGAGTGAAGAATGCACCACAGACTTTCTTCGCAGCGGTCGACATGCCCTTTAAATTTAAAAATGTAAGAAACGGTGCCGGCCTTTCAGTTATGAACGACAAGGCGGGTCTGTTTAATACCACCCAGTTGGGAGCCCAATATTCCTATAGCCTGAACCTGTGGGAAGGACGTCTGGCTTTGGGACTTCAGGCCGGGATGGTCAACCAGTCGTTTGCCGGAGGTGATGTCTATATTCCGGATGGCGATGCCTGGGACCCTTCGGCCGACGGATTGCCGACGGGCGACGTTTCGGCAATGACCTTCGATTGCGGCTTCGGAGCCTGGTACGAACGCCAGTGGCTGTATGCTGGATTTGGCATCCAGCATCTGTCCGAAGGTACCATCAATTTGGACGAATACGCCTATAGTGAACTGACAAGAACATACTTTTTTAATGTCGGAGGCAATATTCCGATACGACGGACGTTATTTATTGTGCAACCCTCCATTCTGGTAAAGACTACCATGCAGGCTGTGCAGACTGATTACACGCTGCGTGCTACTTACGACCATAAGTTTTGGGGAGGAGTGACCTATCGTCCGGGCGACGCCGTTGTCATGATGGTAGGTGCCGATGTAGGAAACATCCGTTTAGGCTACGCTTACGACATTGGAATCTCTCCGTTAGCCAAAGCCTCGAACGGCAGCCATGAACTGATGGTGACATACTCCTACAAGATCGACCTCGACAAACAGAAACAACACTCGCATAAATCGATTAGAATATTATAAAATGAAGAAAATTCTTCTGATTGCAATGGCTGTAGCAGCCATGAGTATTCTCACCAGTTCGTGTTCGAAGTCGCTTGGCGGCGGTGGCGGCGAAGTCACCGGCGTACGCGGACGCTCGTGGAACGAACCTCAGCCTTATGGAATGGTGCTTATCACGCGCGGATCAATGCAGGTCGGCGCCCAGCAGCAGGATAGCCTTTGGGGCGATTTGCCTGAAGCCAAAGGAATATCGGTCGACGCTTTCTGGATGGATGAAAAGGAAGTGTCGAATGCCGTTTACCGTCAGTTTGTATATTATGTCAGGGACAGTATCATCCGTGAACGTCTGGCCGATCCCGCTTATGGAGGCAACGAAGAGTACAAGATAGAGGAGGACCGTAACGGCGATCCTGTTACTCCGCATCTGAATTGGGCGAAGCCGATTCCGTGGCGTAAACCGAACGAGGACGAACAGCGTGCTATTGAAAGCGTTTACCGTGTGGATCCTATTACGGGCAAGAAGATGCTTGATGCGCGTCAGATGAACTACCGCTACGAGGTGTTCGACTATAAATCGTATGCCCAGCGCCGTTACCGTCTCGATCCGGAACGCCGCAATCTGAATACCGATATTCCGACCAATTACGACGAGCAGATCATCATCTCGAAAGATACGGCCTACATTGACGACGACGGAAACATCCAGCGTATTACGATTGAACGTCCGTTGACTAACGAGTTCGATTTCCTGAATACCTATATTATTAATATATACCCCGACACGACCGTTTGGGTAAACGACTTTACGAATGCCTATACCGAGCAATATGCCCGATACTATTTCTCAAGCCCTATTTACGATGATTACCCGGTGGTGGGTGTGAGCTGGGAACAGGCTAATGCCTTCTGTGTCTGGCGTACGGAGTATCTGAGGCAGAGCTATGGCATGCGCGGAATCGAGATTGAGCCGTTCCGTCTGCCTACCGAAGCCGAATGGGAATATGCAGCCCGTGCCGGAAACAACGATCAGTCGTACAGTTGGAAGACCGATGTGGAACGCAGCGCCAAGGGTTGCTTCGACGGAAACTTCAAGCCGGGCGACGGTAACTATTCAAAGGACGGTTACATCATTACCTCGCCGGTTGGAGCCTACAGTTCCAATGATTTCGGTTTGTACGATATGTCGGGCAATGTGGCAGAGTGGACCTCTACGGCCTGGAGTGAATCCGGCGTGCACAGCGCCGCCGATATTAACCCCGATTACAACTACAATGCAGCCAAGGAAGATCCGTATCGCCTGAAGCGTAAGGTGATTCGCGGCGGTTCGTGGAAGGATGCCAGCCATTTTGTGCGTGCCGACGTCCGCTCATGGGAATACCAGAACGAGCAGCGCTCGTTTATCGGATTCCGTTGCGTCCGTACCTATCTGGGCAGCCAGAAGGCCAGCATCAAGACCAACAGTGCCAAGAAGTCGAAAAAAGGTTCCGGCAGTACGCCCAAACAGCGTCCGCAGCGCAGTGCTGCAGGCGGAGCGCGTTCCGTTCGCCGATAATCATCTAAAATCAGCAATTCCATCCTTCGGATCAAAAATATCAAGTTATGAAACTGAAAAAGAAATCCCTGTTTAGTCCTAAGACATTCAACTATCTCTATAGTATCGGTGCATCCATCGTTATTTTGGGCTCCCTGTTCAAGCTGCTCCATGTGACGGGTGCCGACCTGATGCTGATTATCGGTATGGGTACCGAGGCATTTATCTTCTTCGTGTCGGCCTTCGATGAACCGACCAAGGAACCTAACTGGGAGAATGTATATCCGGGTATTTACAAGCAGACTCTTACCGAAGAGGAGAAGCAGCAGATTGCCGAACGCCGTGCCAAACAGGATGCTGCCATGGAGAATGCCGCACATTCTGTCATTCAGGGTGGCGGGGCAACCATTATCGGCGGTGAAGTGCCCAATGGCGGCACCATCGTTATCGGAAGCAGTTCGATGTCCGGTGCATCAGCTCAAACCGATGCTCCGAACCTGACTCCCGAGCAGGCAGATCAGGTTGCTGCTGCTACGGCGAAGTATGTGAAGCAGATGAACGAGATCAATCAGTCGCTCGAAAAGCTGTCATCTGCCATGCAGGGTATCGGAGGCAACGAGAATTATGCCGATCAGATCAGCCAGCTGAACCGTAATATTCAGGGTCTGAATACCATCTACGAGATCCAGCTCAAGAATGTATCGGCACAGCTTGCTACCATCGAGGAGGTGAACCGCGGCCTGAACAATATCCGTTCGTTGTACGAGAACGGACAGAACGACAGTTACCGCATCCGTCAGGAGAGCGACCAGCTTGCTCGCAACCTGCAGCAGCTTAATGAGGTTTATGCACGTATGCTGAGTGCCATGACCACCAATTATGTTACTAATGTTCCGATTAACAAATGAGTGCCAATAACAATCGTCTGAGTCCCCGCCAGAAGATGATTAATCTGATGTATATCGTCTTCCTGGCAATGGTGGCCCTCAATGTTTCCAGTGACGTCCTAAGCGGCTTCAAGCATGTGGAGGATGCGCTGGATGCAAGCAACGAAGGCGCTCAGACCCGAAATAAGAAACTCTTCGAAGAGTTTACCGCAGCCTACGAGAAGAACCAGGAGAAGGCTGGTATCTGGTATGCGAGGGCCCAGAGTACGCGTCAGCGTGCCGAGAAACTCTATGCCATGATCGACAGTCTGAAGCTGGCTATCGTATATATGGCCGACGGCGAAGATGCCGATCCGGACAACATCCGTAACCGCGAGAATCTGGAACCGGTCAATCAGATTATGCTGAATCCCTCGCACAAGGGCGGTTCCCGCCTGCAGGATGCCATCAACGAATACCGCGAGGTGCTGATGTCGTACGTGCCTGCCAACGATGGTAATGTCATTGCCAACTATCTGAGCACCGACATTCCGGAAGGAACCAATGCTACGATTACCGATTGGCCGACGGCTATGTTCGAGAATATTCCGGTTGCCGCAGCCGTAACCATCCTGGCCAAGCTGCAGGGCGATGTCCTGAATGCTGAAGGTGCCGCAATCGCCAGCCTGATGCAGAGCGTTGACCGAGGGGATGTCCGTGTCAACCAGCTGTCGGCTTTTGTCATTCCGAACAGCCGAAACGTGATGCGCGGACAGAAGTACGAGGCGCAGATTGTCATGGCTGCCATCGACTCGACGCAAACACCGCAGATTTACATCGGTGATCAGCTTTACGATGCCGAGCAGAACGGTTATTACAGTGTAGTAACTACTCGCGAGGGTATTCAGAACATCAGCGGTTATCTGGAGGTGGCCAAGCCGGACGGAAGCAGCGAGAAACTGCCTTTCGAGACCAGCTATTTCGTCAGCGAACCTCTGGCTACGGTTTCCAACACCATGATGAATGTCATGTATGCCGGTATCGAAAACCCTGTAAGCATCTCGGGTCCGGGTGTTGCTGCTTCACAGATCAGTGCTTCGATGACGAATGGTACGCTGACACGTAGCGGCAACGGTTGGGTTGCCAAACCGAAGGAAGTCGACAAGGATGCGGTCATCACGGTAACGGCAAACCAGAACGGTCGCAGCATGCAGGTCAGCCAGATGGCTTTCCGTGTGCGTCGTCTTCCGGATCCGACACCTTATATTGCCTACAAGGATGCATCGGGCAATATGCAGAAATATAAGGGCGGAACCCAGATATCCAAAGCCTCGCTGCTGAGTGCCGGAGGTATCCGTGCCGCCATCGATGACGGTTTGCTGAATGTCGAGTTCCAGGTTAAATCGTTCCGTGTCGATATTTTCGATTCGATGGGTAACGATATCCCGGAAGACAGCCAGACCTCCGAGTGGTCCAGCCGTCAGCTTGAGGCATTACGCCGTCTCAGCCGGGGCAAGACATTCTTCATCACCCGTGTGAAGGCTGTCGGCCCGGATGGCATCGAACGAACATTGAGTCCAATTCAAGTTATTCTTTGATATGCAGATGAATCGAATCTTAACATGCGTATTGGCAGCTATGCTGCTTGCCGCTTCTGCAGAGGCACAGGTGTCTGTGCGCCGCACTTCTAAAAAAGAGAAGGAGACCAAGAGTCAGACGGCATCGAAACCGGCAACAGCCGGCAAGTCGGGCAAGGGCGAAACCGCTCAGACTACAGCTCCCGCGCCCACGTCTGCCAACAATGCCGCAGTAGCCAGGAAAACCACTCCAACCAAGCGTAACCAACAGACCGCAACGGTGAATGCTTCGGGCAAGACGCTCCGTCAGCAGGCCTTCGATGCGTATCAGAAGGACGAGGCTACGGAAACCCCTTGGCAGCACATAGTGTACCGCGAGTTGGATCTGAACAAGGACGTCAATGCATCCCTGTATTTCCCTGCTGAGCCGCAGGATGGCATGACCAATCTTTTCCGGGTCATCATCGATGCCTTTGCCAAGGGAGAACTGCCTGCCTATGAGTATCTCGACGGACGCGAAGTGTTTACCGAAAAGTACCGGGTCAAGCAGCAGGATATTTTTGATAAGTTCGAGATTTACTATCAGGTAAAGCCGGCTACCCAGCGTGGCGGTCAGGATACCTATGAGATAGACGAAAGCGATGTGCCAAGTGCGGAAGTCAAGAGCTATTATATTAAGGAACGTTGGGAGTTCGACCAGAAGCACAGCAAGTATCAGGCACGCATTCTGTGTATCTGTCCGGTGCTGCACCGCCGTGGAGATACAGGTGCCGATGCGGTCAAGTATCCGATGTTCTGGCTGAACTACGAAGACTTGCGTCCGTTCCTGCGCGACCACATGATTGTGAGCCAGGGAATGAATACGGCTGCCCGCTACACCATGGAGGAATTCTTTACGCTCGGACAATACGAAGGAACTATCTATAAGGAACAGGATCTTCGCGGCCTTACCCTGAGCCAGCAGTACCCGAATGCCGATACGCTGAAGATGAAGCAGCAGGAGCTCGACGAAGAGCTTCGGGCTTTTGAAGACAGTATTTGGGTAAAGGATCCGGCACCGGTTCTGGCCGACAGAAGGACTAAGAAGGCTAAGACTGCAGAGCAGACTGCCCAGACAGAAGTATCTGCTGTTGCAACTGATGCTTCCGCTTCCGCTGGATCTGCCACCGAGGCATCTTCGGATTCATCGGCCGAAGTAGGTTCCAAAAAGAACCGTCGCACCAAAAAAGAGGTTGACATGAAGGCGGCTGCCGCCGAAAAAGAAAAGAAGGCAACCACGAACCGGTCGGTTCGCAGAAGCCGGTAAATAATCAGTATTTTGATAACAATCATCGGACCGACAGCCAGCGGAAAGACCCGTTTGGCTGTTGATGTGGCTCTGGCATTCGATACGGAAGTCATCAGTGCCGATTCCCGTCAGGTTTATCGTGGGATGACCCTCGGTACCGGCAAGGATCTGGAAGACTACATTGTTCGCGATGCCAATGGCATGGTGCTCAAGGAAGTGCCCTGCCATTTGCTCGATATCCGGGAACCCGGGTACAAATACAGTATCTACGAGTACCAGCAGGATTTCCATCGCGTTTATAATGATATGATTTCGCGTGGCAAACTGCCGGTCCTATGCGGAGGCAGCGGCCTTTATGTCGAATCGGTATTGCGCGGTTACGAGATGCATGAGGTACCGCAGAACCCTGAATTGCGACAGCGGTTGGAGGGAAAGAGCCTGGAGGAACTGACCGAAATCCTGAAGACCTATAAGACGCTTCATAACACCACCGATACCGATACCGCCAAGCGTGCCATCCGCGAAATAGAGATTCGCGATTATTACCGGACGCATGCCGAATCGCTTAAGGGATATCCGGCAGTCCCGAGCCTGGTGGTAGGTATCAGCATCGACCGTGAACTGCGTCGCGAGAAAATAACGCGCCGACTGCACGAACGGCTGGAAGCCGGAATGGTCGGTGAAGTGCGTGAACTGCTTAAAACCGTAGCTCCGGAAGACCTGATCTATTACGGACTCGAATATAAATACCTGACGCTTTATGTAATCGGTCAGCTCAGTTACGACGAGATGTTCCGTCAGCTGGAAATAGCCATCCACCAGTTTGCCAAGCGCCAGATGACCTGGTTCCGCGGCATGGAAAGGAGAGGAGTGTCCATTCATTGGATCGATGCATCGGTTTCACCTGAAGAGAAAGTAGAGCAAGTAAGAGAACTTTATGCCACTTTTGCGCAAAAATGAACGAGCAACCGTTTGCGCAACCGGTGATTTTGACCTCAAAAACAACTTTTTTTCGGGTTTTTGAAAAAAAATGATAATTTGACTTTGCAAATAGAAATATAATAATTATATTTGCACCCGAATTCTAAATAAACTAATGGAAGTGGAGACATTTTACAGAACACACAAGTACTTGGTCGAGCACGTGTACAGTCCTGTACGTCGTAGCTTGATTGACGAGATCAATTGGGGCAGTCGTTTAATCGGTATCAAGGGTAGCCGAGGCGTGGGTAAGACCACTTTCCTTTTGCAGTATGCCCTTGAGAAGTACGGCCCGGATGATCACCGTTGCCTTTACATCAACATGAATCACTTCTACTTCTTTACACACACGCTGCGTGAGTTCGTGTCGAATTTCCAGCAGCAGGGAGGTAGAACGCTCCTCATCGATGAGATTTTCAAGTATCCGAACTGGAGCAAGGAGCTCAAGTTCATTTACGATCAGTATCCGAAGATTCAGATTATCTTTGCGGGCAGTACTGTCATGCGCCTGAAGGAAGCCAATCCGGAACTGAACGGCATCTGCGACAGTTACAATCTGCGCGGATTCTCGTTCCGTGAGTATGTGAACCTGATGGCAGGCACCAATTTCCGTTCGTACAATTACGAGGAAATTCTGGCCAACCATGCGCAGATTGCGGCCGATATCTGCAGTCAGATCAAGCCTCTCAACTACTTCAAGGACTATATCCACCACGGATATTATCCGTTCTTCCTCGAAAAGAAGAATTATTCGGAGATGCTGATCAAGAACATGAACACCATGCTTGAGGTCGATATCCTTTTCCTGAAGGAGATCGAGCTGGGTTATTTGCCTAAACTCAAGAAGCTGCTTCATATTCTGGCTCAGGAGGCACCCTGTTCGCCGAATGTCAGCCTGCTTGCCAAGAGCATCGAGACCAGCCGTGCCACGGTAGTGAACTATCTGTCGTACCTGAAGGAGGCACGTCTGATCAATATGCTCTACACCGTCGAGGAATCGTTCCCGAAGAAGCCGGCTGTGGTTTACATGCATAATACGAACATCCTGTTCCCGACCTGTCTGAATGAGGTTGAGCCGCGTCAGTTGCGCGAGACCTTCTTCTATAATATGTTGCATTACAACAACAGGCTGAACAAGTCGAACGAACGCAACGTACAGTTCCTGGTGAACCAGAAAGACCGGTTCCGTGTCTGCGACTGGGTGGTTCGCACCAAGAACAATCCGGAGTATTTCTATGCTATCGACAACTTCGAGATCGGACATGACAATGTGATCCCGTTGTGGCTGTTCGGATTCCTGTATTAACGAATGTATCAGGCATATCTGACCGGCTATATTTTCAAAGACAATATTTGAACCCAAATATATTATTCAACTAATCTTTTTTAACACTATTCACTATCTATGGCAAAAAAATTTATGACATGTGATGGTAATACTGCTGCTGCGCATATTGCGTATATGTTCAGCGAAGTTGCAGCTATTTATCCTATCACTCCATCGTCGCCGATGGCCGAAAATGTGGACGAGTGGGCAGCCCAGGGTCGTAAGAACCTCTTCGGCGAGACCGTTCTCGTTCAGGAAATGCAGTCTGAAGGTGGCGCCGCTGGTGCCGTTCACGGCTCATTGCAGGCTGGTGCCCTTACCACCACATTCACCGCTTCACAGGGTCTTCTCCTGATGATTCCGAATATGTACAAGATTGCCGGTGAATTGATTCCGTCTGTATTCCATGTTTCTGCACGTACTTTGGCTTCTCATGCCCTCTGTATCTTTGGTGATCATCAGGACGTAATGGCTTGCCGTCAGACCGGTTTCGCCATGCTGGCCGAAGGTTCCGTACAGGAGGTAATGGATCTGGCTGCCGTAGCTCACCTGGCTACCCTGACCAGCCGTGTTCCTTTCCTGAACTTCTTCGACGGTTTCCGTACCTCTCACGAGTATCAGAAGATCGAGGTTGTTGACCAGGAGGATCTGCGTCCTTTGGTTGACTGGCAGGCTGTCAAGGAATTCCGTGAGCGTGCCCTTTCTCCAGAGCATCCTGAGATGCGTGGTATGGCCGAGAATCCTGATGTATTCTTCGCACACCGCGAGTCTTCTAATCCTTATTATAATGCTGTTCCTGATATCGTAGCCAAGTATATGGATCAGGTCAGCGCCATCACCGGTCGCAAGCACCGTCCGTTCGATTACTACGGAGCTCCTGATGCCGAGAACATCATCATCGCTATGGGTTCTGCTACCGAGTGCATCAAGGAGGTTATCGACTATAAGGCAGCCAAGGGTGAGAAGGTCGGCTTGATTTCCGTTCACCTCTATCGCCCGTTCTCGCTGAAGTACCTGAAGGAAGCTCTTCCTGCTTCAGTTAAGAAGATCTGCGTACTTGACCGTACCAAGGAGCCGGGTGCTAACTCAGAGCCTCTGTACCTCGACGTTGTCGATGCATTGAGTGAGCTGGGTATGCTGAACGATGTTAAGGTTGTAGGTGGCCGTTATGGCTTGGGTTCTAACGATACCACTCCTGCCCAGATCATCGCCGTTTACGAGAACCTTGCTCTCAACGAGCCTAAGAACCACTTCACGCTGGGTATCGTCGATGACGTTACCTTCACCAGCCTTCCAGTAGGCGAAGAGGTTTCGGTTGCTCCTGCAGGTCTGTTCCAGGCTAAGTTCTTCGGTCTGGGTGCCGACGGTACCGTAGGTGCCAACAAGAACTCTGTCAAGATTATCGGTGAGACTACCGACAAGTACTGCCAGGCATACTTCTCGTACGACTCGAAGAAGTCGGGCGGCTTCACCTGCTCGCACCTCCGTTTCGGCGACGAGCCTATCCGCTCTACCTATCTGGTAACTACACCTAACTTCGTAGCTTGCCACCAGCAGGCTTACCTGA
>JAGBQS010000172.1 GCA_017632695.1 Bacteroidales bacterium | reverse complement strand
GCTTGCTGTTGCTTCGATGCATGTGAACGGGAACGGTTCCGGTCGGATTTTCCTGGCTTCGCCCCTTCGGCCGGAAGATCTGGAATCCTTGCTTCAGACAAACGACCGGCTGGCGTGGGATTCCCAGAAGGCGCAGCTCATTGCCCGGCGTGAATTCCGCATCGGACAGCTGGTGGTGCGTAGTGAACCGTTGAAGGATCTGGACCGGCAGCAGACGGTCCGGTTGCTGTGCGACATTGCCCCGAAGGAGGGTCTCTCGCTTTTCGATTTCAATGATGCCGTTCAGAACCTTCAGCGACGTGTAGCAGCGGTTTCGGACTGGCATCCGGAACTGGAGTTGCCCGACCTGAGCACAGATGCCGTACTGAACCGCGCAGCGGACTGGCTCCCGTTTTATCTGCCGGCAAAGGTGAACGGACCGGCCTTGAAGAATTTGGATCTGACGGTTATCTTATGGGGTCTGCTGGACTACGAACAGCAGAAGGCCGTCGAGCGTCTGGCTCCCACCCATATCCAGGTGCCTACAGGTAGCCGCATCCGTGTGGAATACCGTCAGGGGGCCGAGTTGCCCATCCTGCGTGTCCGACTTCAGGAATGTTTCGGTATGACGGATACGCCGAGAGTGGACGACGGCTGTCGGCCGGTACTGATGGAACTGCTGTCGCCCGGCTTCAAGCCCGTTCAGCTGACGGCCGATTTGCGTTCTTTCTGGAACGAAACCTATTTTGAAGTACGCAAGGAACTGCGCCGGCGCTACCCGAAACACGCCTGGCCCGATAATCCGTTAGAGGCTGAGGCAGTACGGGGCGTGAAGAAAAAAGATTCGTAAAAACCGTAAGAAAAATAGTTTTGTAAAAAGATGATTCTTCAGGAGAATCGTTTGAAAGAAGGAAGTTTCGCAGAAGAATTGTTTATAAAAAAGAAAGAATTGAAGAAGATTTGTATTATGATATCAAAAGAAAGCATTGAGACCGCCTATTGCTTCCTGCATCAGAAGCAACGGGTTTTCGAGTATTCGGACATGGATTGGCAAAAGGATGACATTGAGGTTGCCATCGCATCGTACGTGGAAGATATGCCCCGGGAACTGTTCGAACTTCTGGCACAGGGCAGGGAAGATTTCCTGACCAATCACCGGCGTTTCGGCAACGATATGAAGGAGGCTGTCGAAAAACTGGAAGCCTTGTGCTTCGGTGAAAACTGAGAGGGGCTTTTGCGAAAAAGACAGGTTCTTTAGGGAATCGGACAGGTTCTTTGTAAAACTGCCAGATTCAATAAGGGTAAGATTCAGATAGTATAGGCATAACAAAAGACCGGAGCTGCATCAGAAATGCGGTTCCGGTCTTATTTTGGACAAAAATTTTTCAGAATTTCTTTCCCTCGGCTTCCATACGCTTATACCAGGCCTCGCGTTCCTTTTTGAGGTCGTAGCCGCGTTGGGTGAGGTAGTTGTTGATACGGCCTTTGTATTTGCCGAACACTTCATGCTTCTTTTTTCTCGATTCGGCATCCAGAGCCAGTTCGCGGGCTTCTTTCAGCCAGAGCATGATCTGTTGCTTCTCCTCGGCGGTGAGCGTCGGAATCATGTCGATGTGTGCCTGATACGTGACCTGCACAACACCCATAGTAATGCCGTCCTTGACCTGCTCGATCTGTTCGTCCGAAAGGTACATGCCCAATTTGGCAGGGAAGGCAAAATGGGAGCGGTACAGACGCGAGTCGCAGGCCTGCTGGTTGTGTGTCGAATCGCGCTCCGTATAAATGTCGTTCAGCTCAAAGTAGCGGTTGGCTACAATATTGCGGACATTCTCCTTGAGCGCTCCTTCCAGCTGGAGGGCCGAGATGTTCTTTTCGCTTCGGGCCAGAATCGTCTGAACGTAGGAACTGTCGCGACCCGCATCGTTCAGTGTGACCTGTGCCGACAGCGACTGTTCCGCTGTAAGCAAAATGGACGTTGCCAGCATATTTAATATACTTTTACTCCGAAATGCCATAAGCCTTGAGCGTGTCGAAATTGTTATTGAGATTGCGCCAGTCGATGGTGGACTGAGTCGGAATGCCGTTAATCCATTTCTCGATGTTGGTATAACCGTCTCCGTTCAGGTCGCCGGTGGCATCGGAAGGATCGTTCGGGTTCAGACCGTTGGCAATTTCCCAGCTGTCGGGCATACCGTCGCCGTCCGAATCCTTGCGGGGCGTACCCTTGTATTCCGGGTAACCGCCCATCTGCAGGGGATCCGTGATGATGCCTAACTTGTAACTGTCGGCACTCATGCGACGGTACTTGAAGCTGCCGTCGGCAGCCTGCGACTTAGGCGACAGACCGCTTACATCGCCCTGATACTTG
>JAGBQS010000171.1 GCA_017632695.1 Bacteroidales bacterium | reverse complement strand
CGTGTTTCAGCCAACGTTTCGTTTGTAATATCGTTCTTCCAGGTAGAAATGGCCGTTCCGATCCATTTGCCGTTCTTGGCAGCGTAAGCACGCAGGGACGTGTTGTCGGATGCATCATCGATGCCGTCATCATAATAGGCACCCATGTGACCTGTCTCGTCCGGATCATCGTCCGGATCATCTTCGCCACCCTGCTGGTCTTCCAAAGAAACCAGACGCAGCACCAGCTGGAAGGCTCCGTCTTCGAGCTTCTCCTGCAGTTCCCAGGTATAGTGTGCCGGGCGCTTCAGCTGGAAATTCCATTCTCCGGCATTCGTGCTCTTGCCTTTGGCTGTCATCAGCACGAACTCGTCGCCCACCTGCACGCTGGCATTCTCATCGAGCACAATCTGCACCAACGGCATCTTGTCGCTGGTCGAAAAATCCTCGGTAATATTGGAATAGGTTACGGTTCCGTCCACAACCAATCGGTCTGCCCTGGCAGCCGAAGCAATCTTGAAACGCAGTTTGCTGGCAGGACGCACGTACAGGTTGGCAGCCTTGGTTGCCGTGTAGTTCTTCAGGGTCAGCGTACCGATGGTATCTTCACCGGGTTCGATGGTTCCGTAATTATCAACCGTTCCGCCGATGCTGCCGGTTCCGCCCAACACGCCTTTACCGAATACAAAGGCTATTGCGGCGTCACTGCTGGTTTTGGCACCCAAAGCGCCGCGCAGTTTCTTGCTCTCGGCTTCGGCACGGTCATTCATGACCAATACCCGTCCCTGAAGCACACGGAGGGCACCCGTCAGATAATTGCTGTTAGCCGTAATCCGATAGGTTCCCGTTCCCTCCTTGATGATACCCACCGGATGAGTGTCGCTATAGTCAGGCGGAGCAAAGGTTCCTGCCAGAGTGGCATCGGTATTCAGGCAGCCTACCAGGAAATAGGCTGCACGGGTATTCTTTTTCATGTAACCGAGGATGGTTGATCCTGCCTCGGTTTGCAGTTCTCCGATGCGGAAACCGGCACCGTTGGTGTTTGCCTCGCAGCTTATGACAGCGCCGCTGTGCAAAGTAACCCGGTTATTCTCCATCGAGCTGTTTACCTTTCCGGAACGGATACCGTCCTCGATATTCTCGGCCGAGAACGATTTACCGCCGTGAGCCAGCACCACGCCATAGGAACCGGCTGAGGAAGAGTTCTTCTTGAACGGATAAATATGGACATCGCCCGAGAAGCTGGACCAATCGGGCCATTGGGCGCCCTTAGCTGTACCCAGATAGCATCGTTCGCCGCCTGCATAAAGGTTCAGCTCGCCCTGTCCGGATATGGTTGAAGAGAAATAGCAATAACGTGCCATCAGCACATCGGTAATCTTACCAGCCGGCAACGAGATGTAATTATCGTAGCTGATATAACTGGATGAAGTGTTGTTTCCGCTAATATTGATGGTGTCGTGCTGAGCAAAAAGAGCACAACACGACACGAACATCATGATAGTTATAATCTGTTTTCGAATCATATTTGAGGTTATGACGTTATGAGGTTGTGAGGTCGTGAGATTTACTTCTGCAGACCGTTCTTCTGGATTGTCCACTTATCGCGCTTGGAGAGCAGACAGTTCTTGCCGACAAACATCCTGGCAGCCTTCGGTGAATGCTTCAGTTGCCAATCGAGCCAGGCAATGGCAATCACCGAGAACTCTCCGCCATGAGGCTGGAGGTAGGTGCCTCCGTGACCCACAGGATAGTTGACTGCAATGGCAGGCACATGCTGTATGCGCTGAAAATCATCCATACCGTTTCCATATGCAATGTCTTCCTCCCCGCCCAACATATAGAGTACAGGCGTATGGATATCCTTGAGTTTCTCCTTCTGCGGCATCGGCATACCGCCAACAGCCTGATGGGCATTCTGCTGATTGAAGAGTCCGCTGTTACAGATCATCAGGGCAGAGATTCGGGGATCAGCGCAATTGAAAAGCGACTGGAGTCCGCCGCACGACATTCCTGCCAGACAGATATTCTGCAAGTCGATTTTCTGGTAGAAAGGACTCTGCGGATCGGCATTCTGGGCAAACACCCAGTCCAGACTCTGGATTTGCTGCTCGGAACGCGACATCGGACCCTTATACCACTCGTCGGTAAGCGGAATATTGCCCGTAGCAACTACCAGATATCCGTGCGAGGCAATCTCATTCAGGAAGTTCTTATGCTCGAACGGCGAATTGGCGCAGGCTCCGTTGCCCCATACCAATACCGGGAGCGGATTCCCGGCCGAAAAAACGGTGAGGTCAAGCGGCCTGAAAACCGTATGCTCCGGCAAATCCAGGGATTCGGTCATAACGGCCTTGCAGGGTCCTGTTCCTCCCTCCTCGATAACACGCCAGGAAACCGGACGAGCCGGCTCGGCTGCAGGCTGGGCGACTGTACTGACACCGAAAGAAGCAAGCATCAGACAGGCTAACAAACAAATCTTTCTCATATTATTTATAATAAATATTCAACTTTATATAAATGTTCAACTTTTACAAGCTTTGCTTGACGGAAGTTCGCAATACAAAAACTGAATTCACTTACTTGAATTGCCACCAGTCCAGACGGACATCGCCACTGACTTTATCAAAGCAAAGATAGAGGTCGTGAACACCCACGGCATTCTTCACCTTGCCGCTGAAAGCCCGGTACTTTTCAACCGAACCGGTCTTGCCGACCATAACGGTTCCTACGGCAGGGCCTTCCGGACTGTCAACACGCAGCGTCAGGGTTACGCTACCGGTAGAAGCTGCTGTGATGCTGAAACTCCTGGCACCCTTGCTGCCGAAGTCGACACCCCACACCCGGATGTACTCACCATCGTTGATATCGAATACATACATATTCCGGCGACCCGTCGATTCAGGCATTTCCTTGATTACTCCGGTATTCTCAATGCCCATCTTAGCCGACTTCAGACCGAAGCCCCAAGCCATTGTTTCAGCTTCCACGCGCTGATAGGGATTCAGCCACTGCAGCTGCCTGATAGGATCCTGATCCAGCCAATAAGGCAAGGTCTGAATGGTACCGTCTGCATGGTAGGTAATCTCGGATGCCGATACAGACCGGCGCTCTTGGTGTACAAACGACTCCAGATGCATCAGGTCGTAGTTCTGTCCGAAAACATACGAGTGACCCTTGTAATCGCAGATACCGGGATGGTTACCGCGGTCGCGCTGCGTCGGCTCCATGATATAGTTCTTCCACTCCCAGGGGCCTGTAGGCGAATCGCTCATTGCATAGCCCAAGGCTTCCGGACAGCAGGTAGTAGCATAACTGAGGTAATAGTGTCCGTTGCGCTTGTAAAGCCAGGGGCCTTCCTGATAGTTTTTGACTGTCCATTGAGCCTTCTCACTCCACGGAGCACGAAGGTCGGCCTTGGAACCGGGTTCCCCGACGGGACGCATCACGCCGTCCTGCGGATTCAGCACATGGATCTCGCCTGTGTACGAAATCATGTCTTCGTTCAGCTTGACATAGTACACATGCGGATTACCCCAATACATATATGCCTGACCGTCATCATCAATATAAACAGTCGGATCAATATCGTCCCAGTGTTCCTTCTGCCAAACCAGCGGCTTGCCAAGCGGATCCTTGAACGGGCCGTAAGGAGAGTCGGCAACAAGGACTCCGATACCATGTCCATGCAGTGGAGCATACAGATAATATTTTCCATTGCGTTCAACGGTCTGGATAGCCCATGCTCCGTTATCGCGGGTTCTCCACGAGAACTCCTTCAGCGAGGCTACTGCACAGTGTTCCGTCCAGTTCACCATATCGGTAGTACTCCACAGCAGCCAGTCGTACATAAAGAAGCCGGCAGAGTTTTTCTCGTTCTCATCCGGAATATCTTCGGGCGAAGCATCGTGCGAAGTGAAGAGGAAGAGGGTATCGCCT
>JAGBQS010000170.1 GCA_017632695.1 Bacteroidales bacterium | reverse complement strand
TGACTGGTCGTAGCGTCCGAATACCCCTGGTTCAGCACATAGACCGCCTCCTGGGGAAGGGTGACTTCCGGGTACTGCAACGAATAGGTCTCGCCGTCCGGGAAGGTATTGTTCCATTCATCGGTAAAAGGTTTCCACTCGATGGTAACCTTGGTCTCGTCAATCGGATCCTTGAAAGGACCTACGGCATGCGTCTGCGGCATTCCTGCCAGCCAGCTTACATAGGCATCGTTATCCGGGTTGTAAACCACCAGCAGATAGCCGTTGCCCACATCGGTCGTGTTAAACGAGCCGTCGGGCTGCACCATACCGTGACCGTAGCCCGGATGGCAGTGCAGGCATGAGGAACGGATATACAACGGACCCAGTCCCTCGCGTTCACCGCCGTTTACATTTGCCGTGAAAGGTTTCTCGAACAACTTCTCACCGCGGTTGAACATCTGGAACATGCCGCTGTTCTCAACGGCCGGCGTGGGCTGTTCGTAAGCTGAGGAAGTCGAGATGAAAGCCGTACCCAGCTTTCCGCCTGCATAGTATTGTTCGGCTATGGTTTCGTCCACCTCCTTGTCCGACGAATTATTATTATCATCGTCATCGCAGCTGAAGAACAACGGAGCGGAAACCGCCAGCAGGCTGATCAGAAATAGTTGTTGTTTCATATTTTTTTCTTATGTTTGGAGTTATTAGGAGTTATCTGGAGTTAATAGGAGTTATCTGGAGTTAATAGGAGTTAACAAACTTTCAGCTTGTGGAGTTAACGGACGTTTGTTTCACCTGAGTAGGTATCGTCTGCTAACTCCCTATAACTCCCGCAGTCGGAGACTGCTAACTCCCATTAACTCCTATTATACTTGAACTACTTCTTTACTACCTCCAATGCATCATCCAGTTCGTCCACCAGATTGTTGCAGGCATCAACGGCAGCCTGGATCAGGGCCTTGCTGGCAGCATCGGTATCGGCATAAATGTAATTGCGGAAAGGACGTGGCATAGCTTCCAGCGCTGCAATGGCAGCAGCGATAGCCTCCTTCACCTCTGCATCGGCATTTTTATCCAGCGAGGCGATATGAGCCGAAACCGAACTTGAGGCGCAGGTACCGTCGAGGGTTCCGAAATAGGCGTTGCGCACGGAAACGATGTTGTCCACAAAGTCGGTCACCGAATTCCAGGAGTGGGGAGACTCCACATCGCTCCACTGGTGCGAATTCATCGGGTCGGAAATCTTGGTGTTACCCACCTCGTTGGCGATATCCGAAGCGCCAATCAGGATCTCCTCGAAAGCGGCAGCCTGAGACTTGTATTTGGCATTACCCGAAAGACCGGCATTCTTCAGGAGTTCGCCATAGTTGAGCGTAGGCTCCAGTTCAGCCTCTTCCAAAGCGTTCTGTTTTTCCTCCGATACATTATCGATACCTGCCCAGGCGGCCTCCAGACGGAAACATTGGTCGCGCATGTCGGCGGCTACGGCAGCTGCAAAGGCAGCCTCTGCCTCAGTGATTTCCGATACGTTCCTTACGCGGTCCGTGGCATCGCCCGTCGAACCTTCCTTGAAGATCATGTATTCCACAGCGTGGAAACCGAGCAGACCGTAACCGGCGGTACCTGTCTCAATCAGCGACTCAATATTATTCAGTGCATTGTCCAGCTGAGTCAGGTCGAGCGGCCATGAATCGATGTGCGGATCGATGTTATAATCGGAAGCAGCTCCGAAAAGGAAGGCTTCCGAACGCTCCCAATACTGACGGGCTTCCTTCCAGTCGGCACAGGCCTGAGCCACTTTTGCCTGGGTGGAAAGATCCTCGCAGTCGGCAGCCAGAGCTGCAGCAGCATCTGCCAGACTCCTGTAAGTAGGAATCACCACATTGTCCACATAGCCGGCAATCACAGCTGCCTGCTTTGCATCTACTTCTTCCGACGACGAATTGTCATCATCGTCGCACGCAACAATCATCATGTTCAGGCTCAATGCAGCCAGGAACATCGAAGAATAAACAAAAAACTTTTTCATAAATCTATTGTTAATAAATATCATTTCAAATTTCTTAGGAGTTAATGGGAGTTAGCAGTCTCCGACTGCGGAAGTTAATGGGAGTTAGCCGACGATACCTACGCAGGCAAAACAAACGTCCGTTAACTCCACAGGCAGAAAAGCCTGTTATCTCCAGTTACCTCCCGATAACACCTAAACTCTTACCTGAAGAACCCGCTGTAGGCAACGCCCAGGCTCAGGGTCGGCTCATCGTTGAACTGGCTTTTCAGCAGGCGCTTGGACCACTCACCCTTAATGACAATCTGTTCAATGGGCTTATAGTTCACGCCGAAGGTCATCTTCTGGCGGCCCCAGCAGGGGTTATCCACCACCGATCCCTGGGTCTTATACATCGAGTCGTAGTAATCGTATCGCGCAAACACGTACATCTTTTGGCTGCGGTTGCGCATTCTGGTTATCTGCGAGAAGATGTCATAACCGGCTTCGGCACCCACGGCAATGGCATCGCTGGCAACCGATGTCTGCGGTGAAACCGAGTTCTTGCCCAGTTCCTTGTTTGCCTTGGTAATCTTTTCCGAATCGGAAAGATGTCCGTAGTCGAAGTTTCCGCGCACTACCCAATTGTGGGCATCGTAGTGGAAATCGAAGGCTCCGATCAGGAGATTGCCTTCCAGCTCATCGTACTTATACTGCTTGAGCGAGTTGATGGCTGTCTTGCCGTAATAGCCGCTCACCGCCATCCGCAGACCAGGAACCGAATAGTTGTCCAGGCGTCCTGCAACGGCGTAGGCATTGGCAATGTCGAATTCGTAGGGGCTTGCCGAACCGCCGTTCACCCAATTCTTGGCATCGAAAAGATCGGCTTCCAGACCGGCCAGGAACTGCAGTTCGTAACGCCAGTCGGATACTTTTCCCCAAAGGCTGACGCCTGTCTGATGCCAGGTGCAGGGCAGAATGGTGCTTTCGCCTTCCGGACGGTACACCGTAAAGAACTCGGTAGGCATGTGATGCTGATTGGTGGCTCCCACCGGTACGATGATGTGTCCCATACGCAGATTCAGAGCGCGGCTGAAACGCTTCTGGATCCAGAACTGTTCGAGAGCGACCTCGCCGCCGCGTTCCGTTTCTGTCTCGTATTCACCGGTTTCCTCTTCCTCAATCTCGACGGCACTCTCGGTACCTCCGTGCTCGAACTCAATTTCCGAACCCATCGACCATCCGTGACCAAAGTCGTAGCCGATGTAGATAACCACATGAGGCAGATCGAACTGACCGAATCCGTCGTCATTCTTATACAGGTCGGCATTGGTGTAGCGCTTGTAGTTATTACTATAGAACATGCGCGACATTACTGCCTCGCCGTAACCGCCCAGCGTCAAACGCTTATGAAGGCTGTCGGACGAAGCCGTCTGAGCCTGCATCGGAATACATATCATCAAAACCAGGCTCATAGCCAGCAGTTTTGCTTTGAAAAAAGACTTGAACATAACCAATACTTTATACACTATAAAGAGTATTCTTTCATTTTCGTGGTGCAAAGGTACGGGTTTTTGGATTTATTAACAATACTTAATTTTAGGTAAATGTGGAAAAGGGTAAAGGGTAAAGGGTAGAGTGGAAAGAGTAATGTAGTTTGTTGGAGTTAGCGGGAGTTAACTGAAGTTAGCAGGAGTTAGCGGACGTTACCTATGCAGGCGAAACAAACGTCCGTTAACTCCACAGGCGGACTGCCTGTTATCTCCTAATAACTCCCATTAACTCCTGATAAAGGGTATTATGAGAGTGTAAAGTGTAAAGAGTAATGTAGTTTGTTGGAGTTAGCGGGAGTTAACTGAAGTTAGCAGGAGTTAGCGGAC
>JAGBQS010000169.1 GCA_017632695.1 Bacteroidales bacterium | reverse complement strand
CAATAACTCCCTATAATAATAAAATCTTGCGTCAAAGAGGTGGAAAAACCCGTCTTTGACGCATTTTTCCTCTCCGATGACGCATTTTTCACACCCATACCATAATATTATACCCTAATTTTGCAGCGAGAAAAACCAAAAACTAACTAAATAAACTGCAAAATGAAAGCAAGAATCTTTACTCTGATTGCATTGGCGATGATGCTCTTTTCGGCAGCAGACGCCAAGAAAGTGCACACGCTGGGCGACTCGACGATGGCACCCTACGATGAATCGGCCACCGTTACCCGCGGCTGGGGTATGTACTTCGGCCAGTTCCTGACCAACGGCTGGACCAGTATCAACTATGCCAAGGGCGGCCGCGATACCTATACGGGCTACAGCGAGCTCTGGGCTACCGCCAAGACTAAGGTTGAGGCCGGCGACTACGTGATCATCACCTTCGGTCACAACGACGAGAAGAACTCGGGCATGGACGGCTACCAGCTGAAAGCCTACTACGAGAGCGTCGGCAATACGACCGCTGCAGCAGCCGTAGATCTTCGCGGTTCTATCCCGTCGACCACCTACAAGCAGAATCTGGGTAAGATCGTGGACGAGGTCCTCGCTCTGGGCGCCACTCCTATTATATGTTCGCCCGTGTGCCGCAGCTATTTTACAGGCAGCACGATCCGTCGCAACGGACGTCACGATCTGGGCGACAGCTACAAGATCCTGACCGAAAACGGACCCGTGGACGGTCCCAAGCTGGCGGAGGACGACCACACAATGGACTATGCCTACCATTCGGAACAGCTGGCCAACGAGAAGAATGTGGCGTTCATCGACCTTACCAACGCTACCAAGACCCTTTACGAAAGCTACGGCAACCAGGCTAAGTGCGAGGCGGCCCTCTTTGACGGACAGGGTTCCACCCACTTCAATACTACCGGCGCCCGGCTGGTGGCCCGCGAGTGTGCCCGCCTGATGAAGGCTCAGGGTATTCTGGCCGAAAACATCACGCTGCCTACCGACCTGACCGTCAGCCCCGCTACCGGCGACCTGGGCGAAGCCTATAAGGGTCAGACCCTGCAGAAAGAGTTTACCATCAACGGATTCGGTCTGTCGCCCGAAGAGGGAACGGTTACCATCTCGGCTTCGGAAGGCATCGAGCTCTCCTTCGATAAGAAAGACTGGCAGTCGTCGCTGACCGTTGACTATACCTCCTCTACCCTCATCAAGACCTTCTACGCCCAGCTTACGCTGACCGAAAACGGCGAGACCACCGGAACCGTTACCGTTCAGCAGGCCGACAAGACCATCGAGATTCCCGTTTCGGCTACGGCCGTAGTGCTGGAAGGCGGCGCCGAAGTGCAGGCTTACTGGCGTCTGGAGAAAGACGATTCGTACGAGCTGACCGGGCCTGCCGTTGTGCTGCCAGAAACCTTCGCGGGTATGTATGTGCAGCGCTATTCGAACCCGAATGCCAATACTGTATGGCCCGAATGGACCGGCTATGAGGCTACACGCAAGACCCAGCGCAACCTGCTGACCGGCGATGCCTGGCCTGCCGACGAGATTGACGATAACCCGGACCGCTACATCCAGTGGGGCATCAAGGCCGCCGACGGTATGGAACTGAAAATCGACCAGATCAGCCTCTTTGCCTGCGGTTGCGGCGGTAACGGGATGTGCTGCCACATCTATTATTCGACCGACGGATTCGAGACCCGCACCACGATGCTCGAAATGAAGAAGATGCCTGCCAACAACATGCAGTACGTGGAGGCCAAGCCGGTTATCTCCATCAGCGGCGACGAGGAACTGCTGGTCCGCGTGTACCCCTGGTACAACGGTGCCGCTACGGGCAAGACTATCTGTCTGTCCGACCTCACCATTCACGGTATGGCCGTCGACAGCGCCACAGGCATTCAATTGATTCAGAACCCGAACGTGGTGAGCAAAAGTGCCGTTTTTACCGTTGACGGTCGCAAGAGCAGCGGGATGCAGCGCGGCCTGAACATCGTCCGCATGAGCGACGGTAGCATCCGGAAAACCATCATTTACTAATCATAATTCAACTGACTCAAGTTTCGTATGTTTGTAGTTAACTGGAGTTATCGGAAGTTAACAGGCTTTTGCCTATGGAGTTAACGGACGTTTGTTTCGCCTGCAAAGGTATTGTCCGTTAACTCCCAATAACTCCCAACTCCCAATAACTCCCGGCAAACGAAGTTTGCGAAAGTAATAAACTAACTTAATTTTCTTATGCAGTTCAAATCTTTTACTTCAAGAGTGCTGCCTGCATTCCTCGCCTTGCTGCCATTATCGGCCAACGCGCAGGACAAACTGGCAGAATGGAACATGGAAAGCAGCGAGGACATCGCCGTAACCTGGTTTAAGGACGGAACCCCTCAGATTGCTCCCGATGCGTGTGTCGGACAAGCTTCCGACTATGTACTGACCGGCTGGAGCGAAGGCCGCTACTGGCAGCTCTGCTCGGGCTGGCAGAACAAGGTGTTGCGTATTGAAAACAGTACGGCAAACGCTGTTTCCGACTATACCGATGCCGCTCAGCACAATGTTTACTACGAGGTTCAGTTCCCTACCAAGGGCTACAAGAACATCTCGGTTGAGTTTGCCTGTGCCTACGGCGCTAACGCTGAGGCTACGCTGGAGGCTGTGGTTTCGACCGACGGCGGTCAGACCTGGTTCGATGCCGGCGCATTCACGACGGCTGCTACCTGGTGGACCTACAACAAGAACACCGTTCAGCTTTCGGCCAACAACAAGGATAAGGTGATCCTCCGACTGATTGCCGGCAACGGTTTCGCCTCAAACTGGAACATGGACTATGTAACCGTCAAAGGCGAGGCTGCCGAAGAGGCTAAGCCCGTCAGCGAGCAGGATTTCACCCTCTCGTGGCCTTTGGGCAACGGTGCCGACGATGCTACGGCTGCCGAAGTGAAGACCGCAGGTCTGTTCAGCGTGGCCGAGTTCGATTACGGCAAGCTGATCATCTCGCAGATGCGTACGGTGGGTACTTCGAAGCAGACGCTCTACAAGCCATCGGCCAACAATGCCGGAACGCCGAACGAGGATGACGTGCTGACTTTTGTGATCAAGCCGAAGAAGGGTCTGACGTTTGCGCCGAAGTCGTTCAGCTTCGAAGCTTCAAAATGGGGAACCGGCGGCGGTAAGTTCGATGTGGTTGCCATTGCCAACGGTTCGGCAACAGAACTCCAGAAGGGCTTCAACCCTGCCCGCAACAACGAAGATCCCGGATTCTCGACCATGAACTACGATCTTTCGGCGCTTACACTGGATGCCGACGGACTCGTGCTGAAGGTTAAGGTTTACGCGCTGGCCTCGAACAAGGAGTACGGCTTTGCCAATTTTGTGCTGACCGGCGACATTACCGGCACCCCTGAAGCAGTTCCCGCCTACACCATGAGCGTGAAACTGGGTACCGAAGGCGCTGGTACCGTATCGTGCAACCCTGCCGGTGCTGAGTTCGATGAGGGCACTACGCTGAGCGTCAGCGCTACCGAGAACTTCGGCTACCACTTTGCCGGATGGACCGACGAGGCCGGACAGAAGGTTTCGGACGAGAATCCTTACACCTTCGACATCACCGCCAACACCACTCTGGTGGCTACCTATACCAAGAATACGGTTTACGCCCTGAACATGAAGTGGACGGGCGGTGCCAACGAGAACCTGATCCAGTTCCAGCCCGAGGGCAACTACGTGGACGGTGTTCACTACTACGAGGAAGGTACGGACGTGAAGATTTCGGCCGTCAACAACCGCATCCTGACCTTTACCGGCTGGGAAGGCGATGCCCAGAGCACCAACAACGAGTACGACCTCAGGATGGATTCGGAGAAGAACATCACCGCCAACTTCTCGGCTGCCGACTTCATTGTGGGCTGGGATCTGTATTACGATGCGCCGAAGAGCGAGCGTGCCGCCGACTACAAGGCCGACTCTGAGAATGCAGGTCTGCTGAGCCTCCGCAACGCTGCCGGCGAGACTACCAGCTGGCTGGCCAACGGCGTATCGGCCGGTAAGATGAACGGCAAGTACGGAGCCCGTGTATGGCGTCCGCTGTCGGGTAACTATTACTTCGAGATCTCTTTCTCTTCGAAGGGCTACGAGAACCTGAAACTCTCTGCCTCGGTGGGCGATGATTACAACGCACACAGCATCATCTTTGCACAGTACAGCACGGACGGCGGACAGACTTTCACCACCTTCGGCACCTACAACCTGCCTAACCGCGGCTGGGATT
>JAGBQS010000168.1 GCA_017632695.1 Bacteroidales bacterium | reverse complement strand
TGAAAAAAATCAAAAATAATGCTTATATTTGCGTCCGGATAGTGTAAAAAGAATATGATAAATAATTCCATATCGTTTTCAAAGTGGATGTTTCCACTTTTAGTCCTTTTATTACCCTATAACATGCCTTTGACGGCCCAAAGTACGTCTAACAGAAATGAAGTACATCGGGAAGTCCGTCGGAAAGGCGGTCACCAGTTACATCTGATCGTTCTTGATAAGACTTTGCAGGAACCGCTCATTATGGCTACCTGCCAGTTGCAGCCATTGGGTGCCTATGCCACAACCGATACTGAAGGACACGCAATGATTGAGAACGTTCCCGCAGGTGAATGGCAGCTTGAAATCAGTTATGTAGGTTACGAGACTCTCAGGCAGAAAATTGTTGTGGGTGGAGAAATGAATCTGATGCTGGAACTCCGGCAACAGAACTTAGCGCTGTCCGATGTGGAAGTTGTTGCCCGACAGAACACTACAGGCGAAGCGACCTCTTCGATTATCGGGCGGCAGGCCATCGACCACCTGCAGGCCAATTCTTTGGCCGACATCATGCAGCTTATTCCCGGCCAGTTGATGACCAACAGCGACCTGACATCGCAAAGCAACCTGCAGCTTCGGACTTTGGTGAACAATAATACCAGCGCTTTCGGTTCGAGCGTTGTGATGGATGGCGTGCCCATCTCGAACAACGGAGCCCTTACCCAGGGCGGATTCAGCAGTACGGCGTTTGTGGGAACAGATCTCCGTCAGATCAGCGCCGACGATATCAATGAGGTTGAAGTGGTACGCGGCATCCCATCGGCCGAATACGGCGACCTTACAAGCGGTATGATGATCGTCAAGACCAAAGTGGGTGTGACACCTTGGCAGCTGAAAGCCAAAATCAATCCCGGCACGCAGAACTATTCGCTGGGAAAGGGTCTGAAACTGAACCGATACGGTACTGTTAATTTCAACTTAGACTATGCCAAAGCCTGGGGCGACCCCCGACAGAAGACCCGTTCCTTCGACCGCTATACGGGTTCCGTCGGTTGGAGCCGCGATTTCGGCAGGTATTGGGATATTACTACCAAAGTGCGTTTCAGTTTAGGAAAAGACTGGAGCGGAAATGACCCGGATGCCATCAGCGACGGCACATCTTCGAGAACCGACAACCGGGTTATTTCAGTGAATCACAACGGCAATATTCATCTGAACAGGAAGTTTGCCAGAGTGCTGCGCTACACATTCGGCTTGAGTTTTACCGAACATACAAGCCGAAACACTTCGTATGTAAGCAACTCGTCCGGTTTGCTCCCGATTCTGACTGCCACCGAAAGCGGATACTACAGCGTTCCCTGGGAAACAACTTCGTATCTGGCTACCGGCCGCACCGAAAGCAAGCCGGGCAACCTGTTCTTCAAGGTTTCCGACAGTTTCTTCATCAAGGCAGGACCGACCAAACAGAACTTCAAGATGGGTCTGGAATACAAGCTCGACTGGAATAACGGCAAGGGCTACTATAATGACGACGACCGCTATCCGTATAAACCGAATTCCAATGGTCGACCGCGTCCGTTCAGCGACATCCCCAGCCTGCATCAGGTATCGGCCTATGCCGAAGACAATTTCCACTGGGAAATCAATAAGGTGAATGTTCTGAAACTTCAGGCAGGCGTCCGTTTTTCGGGTATGCAGATGTTTGACGACGAGGCTACCTATGCCCTTTCGCCCCGTCTGAATGCATCTTTCGGAGTTACGGACTGGCTGGAACTCCGGGGCGGATATGGTCTGAACAGCAAGACCCCAAGCCTGGATTATCTGTATCCTGACAAAAAATATGCCGACATCGTTGCTGCCAATTATATGCCGCAGGACGGTTCGGAGCAGATACTGATTTATCAGACGCACGTTTACGAAGTGAACCGCAACAAGCATCTCAAGAATGCCACCACAACCAAAGTGGAGGCAGGCGCCGACATTCATCTG
>JAGBQS010000167.1 GCA_017632695.1 Bacteroidales bacterium | reverse complement strand
TGGCAGAAGAGAACGAAACCATGCAGCAGAACGCGCAGGAGCTTCCTGCAGAAAATGCTGTTGAGAAAAAGATCTATGCAAACCGTCAGGAGATTCTTGACCGTTTGGCTGAGATTGTGAATCAGACAACCGATGAGGTGCGTGATGAAATCAACTACCTGAAGTTGGTTTACTACAAACTCCGTCAGCAGGAAGTCGATGCTGAGATGAAGAAACTGCTTGAAGACGATGCCGATGTTGCAGGCTTCGAGTCGAAGCCCGACGAACTGGAGCCGCGTCTCAAGGAACTGCTCAATATCCAGAAAGAGGCTCGTGCCGCTATGGTTGAGGCCAGAAATCAGGAGATGAAGGCCAACCTCGAGAAGAAGCAGGAAATCCTGAAGCAGATGATTGCCATCGCTCAGGATGCTGAAGGTGTAGGCCAGCAATACAATACGTTCATCGAATTGCAGAAGCAGTTCAAAGAGGTCGGCATGGTCGATCCGAAGGATGTCAACGATCTCTGGAAGCAGTATAACACGCTCAACGAGCAGTTCTACGATGCCTTGAAGATCAACAAGGAGTTGCGCGACTACGATTTCAAGAAGAATCTGGAGCGTAAGACCGAGCTCTGCGAGGAGGCTGAGAAGCTGGGCGATGCTGCAGATGTAGTACAGGCATTCCGCCGTCTGCAGGATCTGCACGAAGAGTGGAAAGGACTGGGTCCTGTCTCTCCGGCCGTACGTGAGGAGATCTGGGCTCGCTTCAAGGCAGCTTCGACGGTTGTCAACAAGCGTCACCAGGAGCACTTCGAGAAAATCAAGGAACAGGAGGCTGTCAACGAAGCCGGCAAGATTGCCATCTGCGAGAAGTTCGAGGCCATCGACCTGAATGCCATCCATAACATCAAGGACTGGGAGGAGCAGACAAAAGTCGTTCTGGGCTTCCAGGAGGAATGGCGCAAGCTGGGCTTTGCCAACAAGAAAGTGAACTCGCAGCTGTTCGACCGTTTCCGTGCCCTGTGCGATGCATTCTTCGGCGCGAAGGCCAATTTCTTCAAGAGCCAGCGCGAAGAGCAGAATGCCAACATCGCCAAGAAAACGGCGTTGTGCGAGAAGGCTGAATCGCTGAAGGAAAGCACCGAATGGCGCAAGACCACCGATATCCTGGTCAACCTCCAGAAGGAATGGAAGACCGTAGGACCTGTGCCCCATAAGGTAGGAACCGCTCTGTGGGAGCGTTTCCGCGGAGCCTGCGATGCCTTCTTCGAGGCCAAGGAGAAAGCCTTGGGCGGCGAGAAAGCCGAAGAGAAGGCGAATATGGAACGTAAGCAGGCAGTCATTGAGAAGCTCAAGGCGCTGAAGGAAGATCTTCAGAACGCAGAGCCTCAGCAGGTTCGCGACCTCATGGCCGAATGGAATCAGGTGGGTCACGTTCCGTTCAAGGAAAAAGACAAGCTGTATGCAGCATACAAGGAAATCGTCGATTTCTTCTTCGATAACCTGGATATGAAGGGACAGAAGGCCCGTCTGAATAATTACCGCGAGCGGGTGAAGAATATCTCCGGCGAAGGAAAGAATGCCGTTCAGACCGAGCGTCAGAAACTGCAGCGTCAGCTGGAGCACCTCGAGAACGACCTGAAGACCTACGAGAACAATCTCGGCTTCCTCAATGCCAAGAGCAAGTCCGGCAACGGTATGCTGGCCCTGATGGAGCGCAAGAAGGAAGACCTCAAGAAGGAAATCGCGGAATTGAAGTCGAAGATAGCCATGCTCAATGAATAATCAGTATAATAGCGTTAACGAAAATAAAGAATCAAATAAAAATGGCATTAGCAACACAGTACAATCCAGCAGAAGTAGAAGATAAATGGTATCAGTATTGGATGGAACACAAAGCCTTCGCCAGCAAGCATGACGGACGCGAAGCATACACCGTCGTCATTCCTCCGCCGAATGTGACCGGTGTGCTGCACATGGGACATGTGCTGAACGAAACCATCCAGGATATTTTGGTGCGCCGCGCCCGTATGGAGGGTAAGAATGCGTGCTGGGTACCGGGTACCGACCATGCATCGATCGCAACCGAAGCCAAGGTCATCAAGCGTCTGAAGGAACAGGGTATCAACAAAAGCGATCTGACCCGCGAACAGTTCCTGAAGCACGCCTGGGAGTGGACCGACGAACATGGCGGAATCATTTTGAAGCAGCTGCGCAAACTGGGTTGCTCGTGCGACTGGGACCGTACCTCTTTCACCATGGACGAGACCCGTTCGCGTGCCGTCATCAAGGTTTTCTGCGATCTTTACGACAAGGGCCTTATCTATCGCGGCCTGCGTATGGTCAACTGGGATCCGGAGCGTCAGACGGCTCTTTCCGACGAGGAGGTGATCTATCACGACGAGCACTCCAAGCTCTATTACATGAAGTATTATGTAGATGAGCCAGCCGGATCAACCGATGGCGAGGAACCCGATGCCATTGTTATCTGCAACAACGACAAGCCGTTCGACCCGACCGTCAAGTGTCAGGTCATTCACCGCGATCCGCAGGGTCGCCGATATGCCGTAGTAGCTACCACACGTCCTGAAACCATCATGGGCGATGTGGCTATGTGCATCAATCCCAAGGATCCGAAGAACACCTGGCTGAAAGGCAAGAAGGTGATTGTTCCCAAGGTGGGCCGCGTCATTCCGGTTATCGAGGACCGCTACGTAGAGATTGAGTTCGGTACGGGATGCCTGAAGGTTACTCCGGCACATGACGTGAACGACTACATGCTCGGTCAGAAGTACGATCTGCCGATCATCGACGTATTCAATCCCGATGCTACGCTCAGCGAGGCTGCCGGCATGTATATCGGTATGGACCGTTTTGCCTGCCGCAAGCAGATTGCCCTCGACCTTGCCACCGAGAACCTCTTGGAAAAGGAGGAGGACTACGATAACAAGGTGGGCTATTCCGAGCGTACCAACGTGCCGATCGAACCGCGTCTTTCGTTGCAGTGGTTCATCTCGATGCAGCACTTTGCCGACATCGCCCTGCCTCCGGTCATGAACGACGATATCCAGTTCTATCCTGCCAAGTACACGTCAACCTACCGTAACTGGCTGGAGAACATCAAGGACTGGTGTATATCGCGTCAGCTGTGGTGGGGACACCGCATTCCCGCCTATTTCCTGCCGAATCAGGAAGGCGTGAAGGACGAGGACCGCAAGTACGTGGTTGCTCCGACGGCCGAGGAAGCGCTCAAGAAGGCACAGGCTATCGATCCTTCCATCAAGTCGGCCGACGAGCTGCATCAGGATGAGGGAGCCCTCGATACCTGGTTCTCGAGCTGGCTGTGGCCTATCTCGCTGTTCGACGGCATTGAGCACCCCAACAACGAAGAGATCAAGTACTATTATCCGACCAACGACCTGGTTACGGGTCCGGACATTATCTTCTTCTGGGTTGCCCGCATGATCATGGCAGGTTACGAATACATGGGTACGATGCCGTTCAAGCATGTTTACTTTACAGGTATCGTGCGCGACAAGTTGGGACGCAAGATGTCGAAGTCACTGGGTAACTCGCCCGATCCGCTCGACCTGATTTCGCGTTTCGGTGCCGACGGTGTCCGCATGGGTATGATGCTTTCAGCACCTGCCGGCAACGACATCCTCTTCGATGACAGCCTTTGCGAGCAGGGCCGAAACTTCAACAACAAGATCTGGAATTCGTTCCGTCTGGTTCAGGGTTGGACGGTGGCCGATACCGAGCAGCCCGAAGCAGCCCGCAAGGCGTGCGAGTGGTTCGATGCCAAGCTGGCACAGGTGGGCTACGAGTTGCAGGAGCAGTTCAAGCAGTACCGTCTGTCGGAGGCCCTCATGCTGGTTTACAAACTCTTCTGGGACGAGTTCTCGGCCTGGTATCTGGAGCTTGTCAAGCCTGCGTACGGTCAGCCCATCGACAAGACTACCTACAGCAAGACCATTTCCTACTTCGATACACTGCTGAAGATGCTGCATCCGTTCATGCCGTTCATCACCGAGGCATTGTGGCAGAGCATCACCGACCGCAAGGACGGCGAAAGCATCATGTTCGAGACGCTGCCTAAGTATGCAGAGCCTACGGCCGACCAGTTGTCGCTCATTGCCGGCTTCGATGCCGTCAAGGAAGTGATTGCCGGAATCCGTACTGTCCGCGCCCAGAAGCAGATGTCGCCCAAGGTGGCTGTCGAACTGCACGTGGTAGGTCAGAATCCTGTTGCAGCCCTTTCTTCGGTCATTGCCAAACTGGCCAATACCTCGGATATCAAGTGCGTGGAGTCGAAGTCGGGTGTCTGCGCTTCGTTCCTGGTCGGCACCACCGAGTATGCTATCCCGTTGGGTGACAGCATCGATGTAACCGAAGAGCTGAAGAAGCTGGAGGCCGACCTGAAGTACAACGAAGGCTTCCTGCAGAGTGTGCTGAAGAAACTCAGCAACGAGAAGTTTGTGAACGGAGCACCGGCTGCAGTTGTTGCCAACGAGCGCAAGAAGCAGGCCGATGCCGAGAGCAAGATTGCAACCATCAAAGAGGCCATTGCTGCCTTGAAGGGATAAATACACCAGAACCCAGGCTTTTTTCGTAGGGAAGGAAGCTTGGGTTTATTGGCTTTTGATGAATGTATGGCAAATAATACGATATTAGAAAAGCTGGACGGTCTGGTAAGTCGCTTTGAGGAAGTGTCCACCTTGGTCACCGACCCCAACGTGATTGCCGACCAGCAGCGGTTTGTAAAACTCACCCGCGAATACAAGGACCTGGAGAATATCCTGCAAGCCCGCAAGGAGTACATGGCGGTGCTTGACGGTATTGCCGAAGCGCGCCAGCTGATGGGCGAGGAGGATGCCGACATGAAGGAGATGGCCCGGGAACAGCTGTCCGAATGCGAAGCACGTCTGCCGGAACTCGAAGAGCGGATCAAACTCCTTCTGATACCCAAAGATCCGGAAGATGCCCGCAACGCCGTCCTTGAAATCAGAGGCGGAACGGGTGGCGACGAGGCCGCCCTGTTTGCCGGCGATCTGTTCAAGATGTACCAGCATTACTGCGAGAGCAAAGGCTGGCAGTTTGCGGTTCAGAGCGCCAGCGAAGGTGCCGTCGGAGGATTTAAGGAGGTAGTCGTAATGGTTACGGGCGATAATGTGTACGGAACACTCAAGTACGAAAGCGGTGTTCACCGCGTTCAGCGTGTGCCGGTTACCGAGACCCAGGGTCGCGTTCACACCAGCGCCGCAACGGTTGCCGTCCTGCCTGAGGCCGACGAGTTCGAGGTGCACATCAACGAGGGCGAAATCAAGTGGGACACCTTCCGCAGTTCGGGCGCCGGCGGACAGAACGTAAACAAGGTCGAGTCCGGAGTGCGTCTGCGGTATATGTGGAAGAATCCGAACACGGGCGTTACCGACGAGATCCTGATTGAGTGTACGGAGACGCGCGACCAGCCCAAGAACAAGGAGCGGGCATTGTCGCGTCTGCGCAGCTACATCT
>JAGBQS010000166.1 GCA_017632695.1 Bacteroidales bacterium | reverse complement strand
CTAATAAAAAAACATACATATATATATGAAGAAACTTGTGATGTTCCTCTCGGTTGCACTGACCGCAGCCAGCCTGTTAGCTCAGGAGAGGAAGGATGCCAACGGCATCAACGACACTACGGTGGATAATTACCGCAAAACTGCTGATATCGGCAACAAATACGCACGTCCCGTGCCAGGCTCGAGCCGCAAAAGCAAGAAGTCGCCGGTGCTGTTCCTGATTGGCGACAGCACCATGCGTAACGGAACCAAAGGCGACGGCAGCAACGGACAATGGGGCTGGGGAGCCTTTGCCGGACAATGGTTCGACTCCACCCGCATCAGTGTGGAGAACCACGCGCTGGGCGGAACCAGTACACGCACTTTTTACAACCGTCTGTGGCCCGATGTCCTGAATGGCATCCAGAAGGGCGACTATGTACTGATTCAGTTAGGCCACAACGACAACGGTCCGCTGGACACTTTTACGGCACGGAACTGCATCAAGGGCACCGACCCCGATACCTGCGTACACGTCAAACTGCACGACTGCCGCAATCCGAAGGACAACGGACTGGAAGAGGATGTTTACAGCTACGGAGAGTATCTGCGCAGGTTCATCCGCGAAATCAAGGCTAAGAAAGCCACCCCGATCCTGTGCTCGCTGACGCCCCGCAACAGCTGGGATGACGAGAAGACCATTACCCGCAAGCGCCAGATTGCCGGATGGGAACAGGAGATTGCTGCCGAGACGGGTGTCGCCTTTGTGGACCTGGAAGAGGTTAGCGCCAGCCGCTTGGAGAAATTCGGCCCATGGAAGACGGATTATATGTTCTTCTATGTGGACAAGATCCACACCTCGCGCTTCGGAGCCGAAAACAATGCCTACAGCTTTGCCCTGGCCTTACAGCAGACCGACTGTCCGCTCAAGAACTACCTCATAGATCTCACTCCCGCCACAGCCGAGGTGAAACGCCAGCCCGGCAAACCGGTGGTCTGGCTGTGCGGCGACTCGACCTGCAAGAACAACGACAAGGATTCGACCGGCATGTGGGGCTGGGGAAGTCAGGCCTATATGGTGTTCGATACCACCAAATGCACCTTTGCCAACGAGGCGAAGGCCGGACGTTCCTGCCGCACCTATCTGCGCGAGGGACGCTGGGACAGGGTCTATAACTCGCTGCAGCCTGGCGACATCGTCTTCCTGCAGTTCGGCCACAACGATACCGGCAACGAGATCGGAAAGGGCAAGGACCGCAACGAGATTGCTACGGGTCTGGATTCGGTACATGTCTTCAAACACGAGACAACCGGCGAGTATCTGACGGTTTACAGCTTCGGATGGTACCTGAAGAAAATGATTCAGGATGTACGGGAGAAGGGCGCCACCCCTATCCTGCTGAGCCTTACGCCGCGCAACGAATGGCCGAAAGGACGGATTGAACGCCGTAACGATTCGTACGGCAAATGGTACCGCCAGGTGGTTGAGGCTACCGGCGTGGCCTTCATCGATGTGCACAACATCTCGGCCGACAAGCTGGATGTGATCGGCCAGGAAGGCGCTAAGGCTTACTATAACCGCGACCAGACCCACACCAGCCTGATTGGCGGACAACTGAATGCCCGCAGCGTACACGAGGGTATGCGCGCCCTCGGATACTATGACATTTTGGTTCCTGAGTGTGACATTTTGACAAAATATAAAGTTTGGCACGATATTTGCTACTCAAAGTGCGGCGTCCCACAGCGGACGTCGCACATCTTTTTACTATTCATTCATCTAAAAAAAAACATAACCGTTATG
>JAGBQS010000165.1 GCA_017632695.1 Bacteroidales bacterium | reverse complement strand
GAAGCGTCTGGTTAGAATATGCTACAATCTGTACCACATGCAACTCTCGCGGCACAGCATCATCTGCCTCCATATCATTCTGCAACTTCTGTTTCTGAAACGGAACCGTCAGGAGGACACGCTCACAACGGGCCTCTACCGCTATCGGATGGCAAGCCGTCCACAAGGACTCATTCTGATTGAGCGTTTCAGAAAAATCAAGAAAATCAAACAAATGATAGTTGGTCGCTTTCATAACTAATCATGTAATGATATGCTTCAAATCATGCAAAGGTTAGTTTCGGAACAATCAGGGTAACGGGATATCGGAAATAAGATGCTTTCCGGGCTGATTGGTGCCGATCAAAGGCGCCGGCATCTGATTGTTGCGAATGGTAAATCCGTCGGTCGCCTCATCCAGATAAATATAAAAAGCACGGTGGTTCGTGGCATAGGGAGCCTCTCCCATCTGACCCAAACAGTTGCCGATAATACTGCTGCCAGGCTGGTTTGAAAGTGTATAAAGAGCTCCGCAATCGTGCAGCTGCATACCGAAATGCGTTACCGAGTTATACAGCAAATGGTTGTTTTGCATCCCCGATTGCAACCGGGTCCATCCCCAACCTAAACAAATGCCACTCCAGGGACATCCGTCAACGGTATTATCCCGAATGGTCGTATTATAGACGTACCCGGCATTGATGGCACAGGCGCCCCAATCGTCGGTACCGACGTTTTGCACAACATTCGACTGAATCAAAAAATCATGACAGAGGTCTGCCTGCACCTGTGGCCTGAATGGCACATGAGTCTCAAAACCTCCTGCCGGGAAATGCCCGACCAGAATGGCCGTTCCCCCAATATCAGAAAAGCGGTTGTCCCGGACATAACAATTGGAAGAAGCTTCTGTATAATCGAGCGCCGTGGCTCCGATCTGCTCGAAACTGCACGATTGGAAATGAACCCTTTGAACGCCCTTCAGGGAAACCGCCGACAAAGGCCGGCCAATCCAGGCCTGATTTTCGAGCGAAGCCTTTTCCGGAAGTCCCGGTTCCTGTAATTTATAGGCATCGATGATGGGGAACCCGGCCTGCAACGTCACTAAACCCTCATCGTTTGGCTGATTCCATCGCGAATGACGGAATGTCAAACCATCGAAAACAATATCATGAACCGGACGCTCCAAACTGCCGTCCACCCATACCAACTGATCGGTTACCGGCATATAGACGGATTCTTCGGGAATTCCGCAATCGCGAGTAGGTGTCAAATAGAAAACTAACCCATCGAAGGAACGTTGCATCCATTCGCCCTGCTGATCCAGAAAGACCGGCGACCCTAACAGATTAAAGGATGAAGAAACAACCTCTCCATTGCCGAGGTCTTCGTTAATCACAGGCTGGGGCCAAGGATGCTCAAACTCACGGCGACTCTCAGGATTGAAAAAACGGAACTTGGCCATACCATCCTCAATACGCACATCGCTGATACGCAGATATGCAATCGCCCAACGCTGATGAACCCGCATCGAACTGCCGGCATAATGTTTCAGATATGCTGCAGGAAGCAAGCCGGCTTCAACCCAGATCTCGCGGGTTTCCGGACGGAAAGCAGACAAAGGCAACATCTGATTGGCCGACACCAGTCCGGCTTCAGGCAGACGCCGGCTACCTGAAAACAGCTGATGCACTTCAACACGACGGCCATTGACCACCGGAGCCGGACAGACCCAGATACGGTCATGATAACGTTCGGGAATGCCTTGCAGTTCCTCACGTGTAGGACGGCGCCAATCAGATAATACCATGCCTCCCTCGATAATTGCCTTACCGGGAGTAGCAGCACGGAATACGGTAGGTCCCGCAGCAGTTCCACTGTCTTCCGGACGGATAAACAGCGGTTCCGCCAGCGGATAGATTCCGTCAGCTAATGTAACGAATAAAGTATCGTCGGGCCCTACCTGATGCAACCGACGCATTTCGCGCGCCCGGCGGATAGCCAGCTGCAAGTCCTCTCCGGGATTCACCAGAATCTCGGCAGCATCCGCGTTGAACGGGAACAGGACAATAAGGCTTAACAAGGCAAGCAGAATACGTTTTTGCAT
>JAGBQS010000164.1 GCA_017632695.1 Bacteroidales bacterium | reverse complement strand
GAAGCATAATTCTCGCGAGCCTTCACCGCATTCCAGTAAGCCTGCTGGATCTCCTTGTGGAGCGTCAGCTGGGCATCGGTCAGCGCCAGATTCTGGTTCTCGATGTTCAGCCGTGCCTGACGGACACTGTTGCGCGTCGAGAAACGGTCGAAGATCGGGATGCTGAGCGACAGACCCAGATACTCCGAACCGTTCAGGTCCAGCTGTTTGTGCAGCGACATGTTCTGGTTGTTATACAGATGGTAATAGCTGTTGCTGTACGATGCGTTGAAATGCAGCGACGGCATATAGCCGCTTTTGGCCGCCTTCAGCTGATACTTGCTGCTCTCCAGATTATACTTTGCTGCCAGGATGGACGGATGGTTCTGCAGAGCCGCACTGAAAATCAGGTCGGCCGAACCGATTTCAGACTCCAGACGGGCAGTATCGATATCCTGAATGGAGAACTGTTCCACATCGCCCTCCAGATTCAGCAGCTGCATCAGATCCAGACGGGCCAGCGTCTCGTTACCCTGAGCTTCGGTCAGACTGTGACGGCTGACCGCTACCTGCGCCTCAGCCGCAGCCACCTCCGATTCCGGACGCTTACCGGCCTCGAACAGCGCATGGGCATTCCGGCAGTTGGCCTGTTCCAGCTCATACTGCGACTGCTGGACAGCCGTCAGACCCTTGTAGTAAAGCGCATTCAGATAATAGGTAGCCACCTGGATGCCCACATCGCGGCGCGCCTTTTCGAGGGTGGCCGAAGCAGCTTCCAGCGAATAGCGGTTCGACTTCACCTGATTCGGGATTCGGAAACCCGTAAAGATAGGCACCGAAGCACTGATATTGAAGCTGGTCTGTGCCGAAGTCTGGTCGACGGTCGATCCGTCGCGGCTCGTACTGCGGCCGAAGCCCCAACCCTGTCCTACCGAAGCACTCACATCCGGCAACCGGCTTGCCTTTGCGGAGCTGAGGCTGATTTCCTGATTCTGCCTCGACAGTTCCTGCTGCTGAATGGCAGTATTGTGTCCGATGGCATAATCGATACACTCCTGCAGACTCATACTCTGTGCGGCAGCCTGCGATGCAGCAGCCAGCATCATGACGGAGGCGGCAAGCGCCTTCAGACACGTCTTATTCTTCATCAGACTTTTCATTGCCCCGCAGTTTCATATCGTTGGTAACTCCGTTCAGAATCTCAATATAAATACCGTCGCTCTGTCCGACTTCCACCGGAATCTTCTCGAAGGACTGCGGCACGGCGGCCTCGTCGGAGGTCAGACGGTACACGAATGTCGAATCCTCCACACACTCCACAGCCGTTTCCTTGACAGCCATCACCTGATTGCGGCGAACCAGTTCAATCTCGCTGTTGGCGCTGTATCCGGCACGCACGATGATCGAATCCGGAATCTGGGCAGCAGCCTTGATCTCGAACATAACCGCACCGTTGCTTTCCGTACCCTTGGGCGAAACATACTCCAAGGTAGCCGGCAGCGTAACGTTCTGGATGGCGCCGATGCTCAGTTTCACACCCATGCCTGCCTTCATCTTGCCGACTTCGGTCTCATCGATGCTTCCCCGGAAAATAATATCGCTCATATCAGCCACTGTGGCAACCGTAGTACCTTCGTTGTACGAGTTGGCATTGATGACCGAAGTACCGATCTTGACCGGCACATCGAGCACCGTACCCGTAATGGTGCTGCGCACAATGGTGG
>JAGBQS010000163.1 GCA_017632695.1 Bacteroidales bacterium | reverse complement strand
TATATGTACGGCTAACTTTATCTGCGAACAGCACAGGAAATACCTGGTCAGCTCTGAGGGTACGGAAATCGTTCAGAACCGCAGATCGTTTATCATTAATCTGAATGTTAAGGTAAAGGATAAGAAAGAAGATATATCAGCGCTGAACAAGGTGTTTTTTGCCCACAACGAGGGCGAACTGCCAAGCGAGGAGGAATTGAAGAATGCCATAACCGACCTTATAGAACGTGCCGATGCGCTAAGCAAGGCACCCATGGCAGAGGCATATACGGGGCCAGTACTCTTCTCGGGCGATGCCAGCGGAGTATTCTTCCATGAGGTGTTAGGACACCGACTGGAGAAGGAAGACTCGGAGTTCAAAAACATGATGGAAACGCGTGTGTTACCAGAAGGCTTCAGCATATCATGCGACCCGACATTAGATGATTTCGATGGAACCCCCATACACGGAGGCTATCTGTTTGATGACGAGGGAACCAAGGCGCAGAAGGTGGAATGTATTAAGGACGGCATTCTGAAAAGCATGCTTAGGGGCAGATGGTCGGAAAAGGGAGAAACAGTGAGCAATGGTCATTCCAGGGCAGCCTTTGGCGAGAAGTCATCGCCCAGACAGTCCAACTTCTTTGTGGAAACCAATCATCCGTACACAGAGGAACAACTGCGCGGGATGCTGATTCAGGAACTGAAGGATAAGAATAAGGAATACGGTTATTACATCAGAACTGTTAGTAACGGATGGACAACTACAGGAACCAACACCAACCGTATTTCATCCTTTAATGTCGTACCCATAGAGACCTATAGGATTTATGCCGACGGACGACCGGATTCGCTGGTCAGGGGCGTTTCCTTCATTGGTACTCCATTGACGGCATTCAGCAATGTTAAGGCTGCCGGCGGAAGGTACGAAGTGTCCAATGGCAGATGCGGCTCGCGCTCTGGATGGATACCCGTTTCGCTGATTTCGCCTATGCTTTATGTCTCGCAGATGGAAACCCAGTGTCTGAAGACCGATGAGGAAGAAGCACCTAAACTCTCCCCACCGGAATTTGTTCCGAAAGAACAACTGGAGGGCTTGAGTGATGATTCTGTCATCTTCAAGGCTATGGCCGACGAAATGACACGCAGTATGGACAGTCTGAAAAGTGATGACGGCATGAAGCCCTATTTCCTGGATTATCGGATTTTCCGAACGGGTAATGCATACATTCATTCTTCGTTGGGAACATGCAATTACCTGAATGTGAACGAAATAAAAAATAGCGGTAAGGTAATTGTCGTCGTGGGTGATAGTTTGAAGACCAGTTATAATGATGGCCTGATAAATGAGCTGCCCGATGAGGTAAGCTATAATCATATTCGCAGAGAATTATGGGGTTGCACAAATGCAAAATTTAATTCTGTATGCGACGACCATAAATCAAATGATACGTGGAGGGCACAGGAGTTCCTGGACGACAGCATCCCGGAATGGACCAAGATACCCGGAAGGGTTTACACCGAGAAATCGGCATTGGACAACTACCAGAAGGACGTGGAAACGCTGAAGGCTCTTGCCGATACCTTGTCTGCCATTTTCAAGAACTATCCGCAACTATGTCGCACACGCGTTGGAATAGATTTTGAATACGAAGACATATATCAACTGAACAGCGACGGGCTGC
>JAGBQS010000015.1 GCA_017632695.1 Bacteroidales bacterium | reverse complement strand
GGATCAAACTCTTCGTTGTTAATATCGTTCTTTATAAAAAGAATCAAGTTTAATCACCGGCAATTCAATTGGCTTCCTATTGGAAGTATTGACGGTAAAGCTTTTCGTAATACTTATATAATATATAATGTATACGGCACTCGCTCTACCCAAGTATGTACTTGCTATTATTATCATTTTGCTATTAAAATCTAAAAGATTGATAGCAAAACGTATATCTATCTATCAATTTCTCAGTTCTTCAAAGATCGTTTGCTTACATTTTGAAACTTCTGAAAATTCCGTTGTTCCTGTTAAGCGGGTGCAAAGGTAGAGACATTTTTCTTTCCCTCCAAATTTTCTTACCACTTTTTTCGAAAAATCTTCAAAATAGCCCATCTTAAGCCTCAAAACAGCCATTTCTGCAAATCAAGCATGACAAACGCAATACAACCGATTGCAAAAAAGCTCCATTATTCTAACCGGAAGTGAACAAAAAGTGTTTTCAGACGAAAAATAACCGAAAAAAGACCTGAAATTTGGAATAATCCGCAAAAAGCACTACCTTTGCAGCCAAAAAGCACGCGCACGCACATGAAAAGAATTCTATATATAATAATATGTCTGGCAACAGGCCTTTTCGGAAGACTGACAGCCCAAACCGTAACCGACACCATCGCGACAGGATTTATGCCGGTCTCAGATGACATAACCTTGTATTATGACGTATGCGGCAATGGCGATCCGCTCATCCTGTTACACGGACACTCGCTCGACCATCGGATGTGGGACGAACAGCTTCCGGCCCTCAGCCCATATTTCCGGATATATCGCCTTGACCTACGCGGCTACGGCAAGTCCTCTTCCCAGCGGGAGGGAGAAGCATTTGTGCATGCAGATGACGTAATTGCCTTTATGAACGGCTTAAATATCGGGAAAGCACACGTTGTCGGGTTGTCGATGGGCGCTTTCATTGCCGGCGACCTGCTTGCCATATACCCCGACAGACTTCTGTCGTGCACCTTGGCTTCAGGAGGCATCCGGAACACCAAGGGACCATCGGAGCCGATGGACAGTCTGGAATCGGCCAAACGGGATGCCGAAATCGCTGCATTAAAACAAAAGGGGATTCAGAAATACAAGGAAGAGTGGATTGAAGCCCTGATTCAGTCAGGCGGCACTGAGCGGGAACGGATGCGCGAACCGCTAACCCGCATGATCAACGATTGGTCGGCCTGGCAGCCCTTGCACAAAGAAGCCCGCTGTTACTATGCCCGCGAAGCATGGGATTCGCTCAAGTCCAGAAAACCGGACGTCCCAACCCTTTTTCTGAAAGGAGCCAACGAGGGCTCCAAGAACCATCCGATGATGCAATGGCTCCCCAACAGCCGGCAGGAGGTGATTCCCAATTGCGGACACATGCTTAACATGGACCAGCCGGAAGCCTTTAACCGAGCCTTACTGCAATTCCTGTTACCTTTACGCAACCATCTGAACAAAGAGCCATGAAACTACGTACAGAACTGGAACCGACTTCCTTCAGCCAACGCATAGAAGCTGGCGATCAGCTGTTCCTGATCGGAAGCTGCTTCACCGAACACATCGGACAATGGCTTTCCGACTGCTGGCTACCGGTATGCTGCAACCCATGGGGCGTCCTTTTCAATCCGGCATCTATTGCCCGGAATCTGAAACGTATGCAGTCCCCGACTGCCTACAACCCTCCTATTATTCGGAACGGCAATCTTTACTGCAGTTTTGACCATCACGGCAGTTTTTCGGCTCCCGACAAAGAAACGGTACTTAAAAAGATAGCCGAAACGGAAGAAAAAGCCAGACAGGCCTTCGGACAAGCCCGGCATATTCTTGTTACCTGGGGTACCGCCTGGGTATTCGAGTACAACGGCGAAGTAGTAGCCAACTGCCATAAACTGCCCGCCTCTCTTTTTTCCAGACGGAGGATGACGGCAATGGAAATCGTCGAAGACTGGATTCCTCTTCTTCAGAGCAATCCGGACAAACATTTTGTTTTCAATGTATCGCCCATCCGGCATTTGGCCGACGGACTTCACGGCAACGAACTGTCGAAAGCCACCTTACTGCTGGCCATTGACGAACTGCAAACGATGTTTCCGGAACAAGTGGACTATCTGCCTACATATGAGTTACTGATTGATGACCTGCGTGACTATCGGTTCTACGCCGATGATCTGGTACACCCTTCATCTTTGGCCATCCAGGCCGTCAAGGAATTATTCGTAACCAGGGCTGCTGCTCCTTCTCTGCAAACATACCTGAAGGAAGCCGAGCCGATTGTCAAAGCCTT
>JAGBQS010000162.1 GCA_017632695.1 Bacteroidales bacterium | reverse complement strand
AACGGCAGCATCGATGCTCTCCTTGTTGGCCGAAGAGATGGCAACATGACCCTTGCCGTCCGATTCCTCGATGGTAACCACAGCACCGGTCTCTTCCTGAATGCCCTGAATGATCTTGCCGCCAGGACCGATTACGGCACCGATGAACTCCTTGTCGATATCGAAGGCAACCATACGTGGTGCGTGAGCCTTCAAGTCTTCACGATGCTCCGGCTGAGCCTCGAGCATGCAGTTCAGGATGTGGGTGCGACCTTCTTTGGCCTGCTTCAGAGCCTTCTCGAGAATCTCATAGCTCAGACCGTTGCACTTGATATCCATCTGAGTAGCCGTGATACCCTTTTCGGTACCGGTTACCTTGAAGTCCATATCGCCCAGGTGATCCTCATCACCCAGAATATCGCTCAATACGGCGTATTTCGGAGAATCCTCATCCTTGATCAGACCCATGGCGATACCCGAAACCGGGCGAATCATTGGGATGCCGGCATCGCGCATGGCGAGGGTAGCACCGCAAGTGGTAGCCATTGAAGAAGAACCGTTCGACTCCAGAATGTCCGAGCAAACACGTACTGTATAAGGATAATCCTTTGGAATCATGCCCTTAACGGCACGCCAAGCCAGATGTCCGTGACCGATTTCGCGACGGCCAACGCCACGCTGAGCCTTTGCTTCGCCGGTTGAGAATGGAGGGAAGTTGTAGTGGAGCAGGAACTCGTCGTAACCATTGCGCAGCACATCGTCCACCATCTTCTTGTCCATCTTGGTACCGAGGGTGCAGGTAACCAAAGCCTGAGTCTCACCGCGGGTAAAGATAGCCGAACCGTGAGGGCCTGGAATATAGTCCGGCTCGATCCAGATAGGACGGACCTCGTTCAGGGCGCGGCCATCCAGACGGGTACCTTCGTCGAGTACGCAACGGCGCATAGCCTCGCGCTCTACGTCGTGGAAGTAACGGGCTACCATACCCAAAACTTCTTCATCCTCCTGCTTCTCTTCAGGCAGGGTGGCGATGAAGTTGGTCTGTACCTCCTCGAAGGCTGCTTCACGCTCATGCTTGTTCTTGTTGCCGCTCTTGGCAATATCGTAGCAAGGCTGGTAGCAGAAGTCGTGGCACTGCTTGCGCAGATCCTCGTCGTTCACTTCGTGGCAATATTCCATAACAGGCTTGCCTACAGCCTCCATCAGTTCCTTCTGAACCTGGCAATGAACCTTGATAGCCTCGTGAGCGGCCTTGAGGGCACCCAGCAGATCCTGCTCGCTAACCTCGTCCATCTCACCTTCCATCATCATGATATTCTCATAGGTGGCACCTACCATAAGATCCATGTCGGCTTCCTTCATCTGTTCGAAGGTCGGGTCGATAACATATTCGCCGTTGATGCGAACCACACGAACTTCCGAGATAGGACCCTCGAATGGAATGCCGGAAACGGCCATAGCTGCCGAAGCTGCCAGACCTGCCAAAGCATCCGGCTGGTTTTCCAGGTCGGAGCTGTAGAGGGTGACATTGACGAATGTCTCGGCGTGATAATTACTTGGGAAAAGCGGACGAAGGGCACGGTCAATGAGACGGCTGGTCAGGATTTCGTAATCCGAAGCCTTGCCTTCGCGCTTGGTGAAGCCTCCGGGGAAACGGCCGGCAGAGGCATACTTCTCCTTGTACTCCACTGTAAGTGGCATGAAGTCGGTACCGGGAGTAACGGTACGCGCAGTACAAACTGTGGCGAGCAACATCGTGCCGCCCATGCGAAGTTCAACGGCACCATCGGCCTGCTTCGCAACCTTACCTGTTTCGAGAGTGATGGAACGCCCATCGCTTAAGGTAATGGTTTTCTTGATTGGGTTAACCAAATTGTTTACCATAAAAATATTATATCCTTTAATCCATTAAAGATTTTCGGGCGCAAAGTTAACAATTTTTCCACGATTCGCAAAATAAAAATGAAAAAAAATGCCATATTCGAACATTTTTTTCCAAAAAACTTGTTTTCTCCTGAATTTTAGCTTATCTTTGCGCCCGATAATCAAAGAACGTAGAGCCGATGCCCGTGAGTTGAGACGAACTCTGGCGTATCGGCCCTAAAAAATTGACTATCCGAGTAACAATTAATTTTATTTCATTAGTACTTTAAAAGCACTTCCGAAAATGAAGTACACATTTTTAAATATAGGGAGCTTCAAAGCTCTCTTGTTGATGTCTGTTTGCTCTTTGGCTCTGACAGGATGCGACAACCGCCGCTTGGGCGAAATTGAAGGTACCATTACCGATGCTGACGGGCAACTGCTCGTTTTGGAACATCTGTCCGATGGCGCTCCCCGCATGGTCGATACCCTGCGTCTGGATGCTGCCGGTAAGTTCCGGTTCACGCCTGAAGTCGAGGAGGGACCTGACTTTTTCTCGCTCCGCCTGGGCAACCAGTCTGTTTCGGTAGTTATCGATACCCTGCTGACTCCTGTTCAGCTTTCTGCAAGCGCTAACCGGCTGAGCGGTTATACGGTAGGTGAGAGCGATGTCTGGAATCAGGAACTGCACGAGGCTGTTTCGTTAGGCAACCGTCTGCGCGGACAGATTCTCGAAGTCAACAAGGCGGTGAATACGGGTTCGCTCGACCGGCTGACAGGTCGCGACTCGCTCTTGTCGATGGTCCGCAGTTATAAGGCTCAGGTACTCGAAAAGTATATTTACAACAATCCATCCAGCCCGGCCAGCTATTATCTGCTGTTCGAGACAGTTTCCGGTCTGCCGGTGTTTGATGCCAACGACAGGGACGACCTCCGTGCATTCGGAGCTGTTGCTACCGGATGGCAGTTCAACTATCCGAAGTCTCCCCGTAACAAGGTGCTCGAAAAAGTTACCCTCGAAGGACAGATCAATCGTCGCAAGGCCATTGCCCGCGAACAGAGGGCAGATTCGTTGCTGAACCATACGCCTATCGAGACCCGTACCTATCCGGATCTGAAGCTTCCGGATGCGGACGACCGGCAGGTGTCGTTGTCCGAGCTGGTAGACGAAACCGGAACTGTTCTGGTGGATTTTACAGCCTACTATCTGGATTTCTCGCCGGCGCATAACATGACGCTGGGTAATCTGTGCCGGAATTATGCAGGCAAGGTGAAGGTTTATCAGGTGTGTCTGGACTTCGACGAGAACTTTTGGAAGGTAAGTGCCGACAACCTGCCGTGGACAACCGTTCACGACAAATCCTGCCAGTACGACCAGTATGGCAATATAGCCTACTCGGCAGCTGCCTTGCGTTACAATGTCAGCACGCTTCCTACCACATTCGTCATCGACCGCGAAGGCAATCTGGTAACGCGTATCGAGAACCAGGACGCAGAATTGGAGAATTTAGTGAAAAAATATATAAAATAACCATAGAACACATAGAATTATGGCAATAAGTTACATGAGCGAGGAAGGTTACAAGAAGATCCTCGAAGAAATTAATTATCTGGAAAGTGTAGAACGACCAAAGGCAAGCGCAGCCATCGCCGAAGCCCGCGAGAAGGGTGACTTGAGCGAAAATGCTGAGTACGATGCAGCCAAGGAGGCACAGGGAAAACTGGAGAGCAAGATTGCCCTTCTGAAAGACCAGGTGGCAAACGCCCGCATCATCGATGCTTCGAAACTGAATACCGATAAGGTGCAGATCATGACTACAGTCCGTCTGCTCAACAAGAAACTCAACAAGGAAATGAAGTATACGCTCGTTTCGGAGAGCGAGGCTAATTTCCGTGAAGGCAAGATCAGCGTAGGCACCCCCATCGCCAAGGCTCTGATGAACCACTCAGTAGGAGATGTAGTCGAAGTGAAGGTGCCTGCAGGCATCCAGCAGCTTGAGATTCTTGAGATTTCTCTCTGATTTGTTTCACCCGTTAACCAAAGGATTCTTATGGCAAGTATTTTCAGCAAGATCATAGCAGGTGAGATTCCGAGCTACAAGGTGGCAGAGGACGATCTCTTCTATGCTTTTCTCGATATCAGCCCAGTGGCAAAAGGTCACACGCTGGTGGTTCCGAAGCAGGAAGTCGACTATATCTTCGACCAGAGTGATGCCATGCTGGCAAGTCACGTTATGTTTGCCAAGCGCGTGGCACAGGCTATCCGGAAGGCTTTCCCTTGCAAGAAGGTAGGTCTTTGCGTGATGGGACTGGAGGTTCCTCACGCCCATATTCACCTGATTCCGATGAACGAGGAAGGGGATATGGATTTCCGTAAGCCGCACTTGAAACTCGACCCGGAGGAGATGAAGTCGATTGCCGACAGTATCGCCGCCAATTTTGTATGATTGAGTGAATAACAGCTTTTTTAGCGAAGATAATAAATGAATAACAACGAATTCTATAAGTTCGCCACAGGTCACGTAGGCCTTAACGGACATGCGCTCGACGATTATATGCGTTTTCAGAGCAAGACGCTGAGTCCGCGAGCCTCGTATATCAACCCGAGTATCATCGAGGAGCGTCAGCTGAACGTTGCCCAGATGGATGTGTTCAGCCGTCTGATGATGGACCGCATCATCTTCCTGGGAACCGAAATCGATGAGTATTCGTCGAATGTGGTACAGGCTCAGCTGCTTTTCCTGGCATCTACCGAGTCGGATAAGGACATCACCATGTACCTGAACAGTCCCGGAGGTATTGTGAGCGGCGGTCTGGCTATTTACGACACGATGAATTACATCAGCTGCGATGTTTCGACCGTTGTAACGGGTATGGCAGCTTCGATGGCATCCGTGCTTCTGGCTGCAGGAGCCAAGGGTAAGCGTTTTGCTTTGCCGCACAGCCGCGTGATGATTCACCAGCCGCTGGGCGGAACGCAGGGTCAGGCATCTGATATGGAGATTGCCGTCAACGAAATCAAGAAGCTGAAGCAGGAACTCTATACGATTCTTTCGGAGTGTTCCGGCCAGTCTTACCAGCAGATTGAGGCCGATTGCGACCGTGACCATTATCTGACTGCCCAGGAGGCTCTCGACTATGGTATGATTGATAAGATTTTCCAGAAGAAGTAATGGCACGCCGAAACGAAGACAGATGTAATTTTTGCGGCCGAGGTCGCAGTGAGGTGTCTCTGCTCATTTCCGGCTTGAACGGATTTATTTGCGAGGATTGCGCCCAGCAGGCACACGAAATCATCGCCCAAATGCGCAAACAGGCAGATGAACAGCTCGAAAAGGAGGATATCAATCTGGATGAGTTGCCACGCCCCAAGGAGATTAAGGCTTTTCTGGACAATTACGTGATCGGACAGGACGAAGCTAAGCGAAACCTTTCGGTAGCGGTTTATAATCACTACAAGCGTCTGATGCAGCCTGACTCGAAGGATGATGTGGAGATCGAAAAATCCAATATCATCATGGTGGGCCGTACGGGTACGGGTAAGACCCTGTTGGCCAAAACGATTGCCCGCATGCTCCACGTGCCTTTCGCCATTGTCGATGCTACCGTACTGACCGAAGCCGGTTATGTGGGTGAGGATATCGAGTCAATCCTGACGCGCCTGTTGCTGAACTGCGACTACGACGTCAAGAAGGCTGAGCGCGGCATCGTGTTCATCGATGAGATTGATAAGATTGCCCGCAAGGGAGACAATCCCAGCATCACACGTGATGTGAGCGGCGAAGGTGTCCAGCAGGGCCTCCTGAAGTTGCTCGAAGGAAGTGTGGTGGGCGTTCCGCCGCAGGGTGGACGCAAGCATCCCGAGCAGAAGCTCATTCAGGTCGACACCAAGAACATCCTTTTCATCTGCGGAGGTGCCTTCGATGGAATCGAGCAGAAGATCGGAGCCCGTCTGAATACCCGAAGCGTCGGTTTTGCTACCGACGAGTCCCGTCACGACATCGACCGGAACAACCTGTTGCAGTACATCACGCCTGCCGATTTGAAAAAGTTCGGACTGATTCCGGAAATCATCGGCCGACTGCCCATTCTGACTTATCTGGAGCCGTTGGATGCCGATGCACTGAAGCGGATTCTGACGGAGCCCAAGAATGCCATCATCAAGCAGTATAAGAAACTTTTTGCGATGGATGGCATCTCTATGACCATCGATCCGGAAGTATATCAGCTGATTGTGGATAAGGCCATTGAATTCAAACTGGGTGCCCGAGGATTGCGTTCCATCGCCGAGTGCATCATGATGGATGCTATGTACACGATGCCGTCCGAGAAAGCCAAGGAACTTCATATTACACTCGAGTATGCCCAACGCGAACTGCAGAAAGCAAACCTTGAGCGTATGCGTAACGAATAAAAAACTTATGGTATGAAAAATATACAGGTTCAGCCGGCAGAAGGCCGTTTGGGTGTTCTGGTGGTAGGTTTGGGTGGCGCAGTCAGCACTACGTTCATCATAGGTACACTGGCAGCCCGCAAGGGATTGGCTAAGCCAATCGGATCTATGACCCAGCTTTCGTATCTGAAGGTAGGTAAGGGTAATAACCAGCGAGAGGGTCTGATTAAGGATCTTGTACCGCTGGCCAGTCTGGATCAGCTGGTGTTCGGCGGTTGGGACATCTTCCCGGATTCTGTTTACGACGGTGCCATGCATGCGCAGGTGCTGACCGAAAAAGACATCAATCTGGTAGCCGAGGAGGCCAAGGCAATCAAGCCGATGAAGGCAGCTTTCGATCCGAACTTCATCACCCGTCTGAATGGCACCTGGTGTAAGGAAGGAAAGAGCAAGTGGGACCTGATGGAGCAGCTGCGTGCCGATATCCGGAACTTTAAGCAGGAGAATAACTGTAACCGTGTTGTAGTTATCTGGGCAGCATCTACCGAGGCATATCTGCCTATGTCGGATGTTCATGCCGATCTGAGCAGGTTCGAGGCTGAGATGAAGAATCCCGATACCAAACTGGTTGCTCCGTCCATGTGCTATGCCTATGCTGCCATGAAGGAAGGTGCTCCTTTCATCAACGGCGCTCCGGCTCTGACGGTCGACTTCCCTGCTATGTGGCAGCTGGCCGACGAGACCGGTACCCCGATTTGCGGCAAGGACTACAAGAGTGGACAGACTATGATGAAGACGGTGCTGGCTCCTGCCTTCCACGCCCGCATGTTAGGTCTGGCGGGTTGGTTCTCAACTAATATTCTGGGTAACCGCGACGGAGAGGTGCTCGATGATCCCGCTTCGTTCAAGACCAAGGAAGTCAGCAAGCTTTCTGTCATTGATTCGATTCTCGAGCCGGAGAAGTATCCGGATCTGTACGGCGATATCTACCACAAGGTTCGCATCAACTACTATCCGCCCCGCAACGACAACAAGGAGGCGTGGGATAATATCGATATCTTCGGATGGATGGGTTATCCGATGCAGATCAAGGTCAATTTCCTGTGCCGTGATTCCATCCTGGCTGCTCCGCTGGCTCTCGATCTAGTACTGTTGTCCGATCTGGCCAAGCGTTGCGGATTCAAGGGAATCCAGAAGTGGCTTTCGTTCTATTTCAAGAGTCCGATGCACGAACTTGACGAAGTGCCGGTTCACTCGCTGTTCGAGCAGGATCGGATGTTCCGCGACAAGCTCCGTGAGATTATCGGCGAATAAACGATGATAAAGATTCCGGTAACAGTAACCGGTGAATTTGTACAGAAAAAGGGCGGCACTCTCGTGTAGCCCTTTTCTTGGTTTAAACCTTTTCAACTTACAAAGTTTCTAATTACAAACCTTACATAAACAAATTCTAAGTCTGAAAACCTTGTGTTCTAACTTTCTAATGAAGTATACCAAGTGTCTTACCTTAATACTGGGATTTACCTTATTTACCTTGAATTTCTTTTACCTTATTACTTTTTTGGTGCAAAGATAGGCATTTTTCCGCGAACAGAGGTGGACAAAATAGCCAAACAAGGGAGAAAAATGTATATGATACAAATTTCTCCCTTGTTTGAAGTAATATTATACCGTTGAAGCGGGCAGGAAAACGCTGTTTCCTCCCGGTACGGCTATTAACGTCCGGTTGTCAGGTCCTCGCGTCCGATTTTGAACTTCTTGCCGGACAAGCCTTTCATACGGGCAATTACCAGGATGGAGTCGGTTCCGGGAATCTTACCCTCAAACCGGTTCAGACTGTACGAGCGTATAAAAGTGGATGTGCCGTACGAAACGGATGCGTGACGGTTGTAACACAGTGTTACAAAAAGCGAGTCCGTCCGGATGCTGTCGCACACCATGGTAACGGTCGGTTCGATGGTGCCCGAAGTGTTGTACGAGTACCCCAGATTCATAGTGGCAGTCAGATAGCCGCGATAGCCCCAGAAGCCTTCCCAGTCGCTGGCCTGATAGAGGCTGTCCGAAGACGTAACCTTCAGCGAGTCCGCCATCTCGGCCGACATGATGGTGTCAACCGGAATGGTGATGCCGTACTTCAGGGTTGCATTGCGGACAATCATATTACCGTTTCCATCGGTCGAATAATTCTCCTTCTGGTACGTCATGCCGAAATAGCAGCGTTCAATGTCCGACAGGCCGCTGTATGATTCGGTAAGAGCGTACACGCTGGCCGGGGTAGGGTAGATGATACCTCCGCCGTCGGCATAGAGGGTATAGACGTTGTCGGCGTCCTGATCGCCCACAGTCATATAGGCATACAGGATGTTCTCCGAATTTTCCGGATCATCTTCATCCAGACAGCCCGTCAGAGTGGTGCCCATCAGCAGGCACACACTCAACGGGTATAGTAAGTTACAAAGTCTTTTCCTCGTTCCCTATTACCAGATCTTTACGCGGTTCTCAGGAGCCAGATACAGGCTGTCCGTAGGTTGTACGTCGAAGGCCTCATACCAGGCGTCGATGTGTGGCAGCGCGCCGTTGATGCGGTGGAAACTCTGTGCATGAACATCGTTCATGTTGAGGTTCATGATACCCTCCGGTGTATTCACGCCTGCCCAAACGTTGGCGTATGCCAGGAAGAATCGTTGTTCGGGAGTGTAGCCGTCCTTCACCTCCAAAGGATGGTCCTTGGTGGCGTTCTTGAAGGCAGTGTAAGCAATGTT
>JAGBQS010000014.1 GCA_017632695.1 Bacteroidales bacterium | reverse complement strand
CTTGCTGCCGACCCTGGGAACAACTTTTATCGTTACAGGCCATATCCTTCCGGAAATACTTTGGCTGGCCGTACCGGTCGGAAGCATAACGGTAGCCATTTTGCACAGCAACAACACCCGCGACATTGAAACGGACCGTCGGGCAGGCATCTATACCTTCGCCATGCTGACCGGTAGGAATGTTGCGTTGGGTATCTATATTTTCGAAGTTCTGATGCCTTATGTATGGTTGGCAGGTATGATTCTGGCTGGATTGCAAAGCTACACGGTTCTCACAACACTGTTATCGCTGCCTCTTGCCATTAAGAATGTTAAATGCGTCTTATCCGCCAAAGCCGAAGGAATTGCGGCCATTGCCCGGCTTGACGAATTTACCGCTAAACTGCAGTTGGCATTCAGTGTTCTTCTGATGATTGGACTTGCCATTGGTTACTATCTGGATTAACCGTTTTTCCGCTATGACAAAGTCGCTAACCGTTTCCCTCCTGATAGCCGCAGCTTTGTGGTTTCTGATGTTCTCACCCTGGACCTCCGGATGGTTCAATTTCTGGTGGGCGATGAGCGCTTCGGCCATCATTCTTACGACATGTGCCATCATCGGACTTAAAGGGCATCTGAATATTTGGTCAAACTCTGCGCAGCAGAATCTGACCAATCTGGGGTTGTCTGTACTGATTGCCATCGTGCTATGGGGCGTGTTTTATATCGGAGATAAACTGTCGCAATCCCTCTTCGACTTTGCCCGTCCGCAAGTGGACTTGATTTACGGCATGAAATCCGAACTTTCGCCACAAATCATTGCCTGTCTATTGCTTTTGGTAATCGGCCCAGCAGAAGAAATTTTCTGGCGAGGATATATTCAGCGCTCGCTGACCCGACAGATGAATCCGACTTTAGCCTTTATTCTTTCAACTGCACTTTACACGTTAGTTCACCTGCCATCGCTTAACTTTATGCTGATTATGGCCGCAATGACATGCGGACTGGCTTGGGGAGGTCTCTACCGACTCTTCCCCAACCGTCTGCCAGCCATCATCCTGAGCCATGCCCTATGGGATGCAGCAGCTTTTGTCTGGTTCCCGTTCTGAGATTGATTTCCGTTCCCCGATATTATTCAAGATACCATCCGTTGTAGGCACCGGTTTTATCGCCAACCTGATCGTTCACCCAAGGAATATAGTCGGTAAAAATGCTATCAATCGGAATTTCATCATTTTTAGGCAGCAGCAGGTGATAAAGGTTGCTGTTGAGCACTTGAACACCCGACAGTTTCATAGCAAAAGGATAGGGTCGGAAACGATATTTAGTCGTGTTACGCACATAGAATGTCCCTTCTGACGGTTCGGATCCATCGTCTTCGGTCTGGAAATACTGATAGGTATCGTCAGATGTGTATTGTCTGCGATAATCGGTTGCCAAAGGTGAGGGTGTCTCGTTCGGAATATGCACCTCCCATTCATACTCATCGATGTAAACCGTTTCAGTGCGGTATAAAAACGGTTTGATATAACTCTGCCCGACCGATGCATTGCCAAACCGAACCATATTATACAGGCCGTCGCTTGGCAAATAATAATAAACCACCAGTTCGACGGAATGACCATCGGTGGTTAACTGCT
>JAGBQS010000161.1 GCA_017632695.1 Bacteroidales bacterium | reverse complement strand
GAAATAAACAACCAGCGAATCCTGATTGAACAGAAAGCCGAGGAGCTTGACCGTCAGAATGCGGTGCTCAAGCGTCAGGTTGAGGAGCTGGCCGGAAACCGTCTGATCATAGCCCAGGATGCCAGCGCTTTGGAGAATCCTAAGGAGGAGGGCTTCAAGGTGAAGGTGATGGATACTATCCGAAGTCTGTATAATGACCCGGATCTGGATGTGGCTGCTTTCTGTCAGGCTATGGGCATGAGCAAAACCATGCTTAATAAACGATTGCAGGAGACCCTGGGGCATTCGGTAGTGAGCCTTATCAGGTCGTATAGGCTTAATGTGGCCCGTGAAATGATCATGAGCAATCATGCTACGGGAACGATGAACATATCGGAGATTGCTTATGATTGCGGGTTCAACGACCCTAAATATTTCAGCCGTTGTTTTGCAAAGGAGTTCGGAATGGCTCCAAGTGCCCTGGTTTGAGCATTATCAATAGTAGGTTCAAAAATCCACCTTTTGCGTTTGTTTTTACACTTCTTGTGATTTTTTGTAAGATAATTTTGTATCAGCCTAAAAAATCATAAACAAACGCTATTGATATGAGAAAAGCAAGACTGATTCTACTATCCATCGGCACCTTATTTTATATAGTGCCACAGTTGACAGGCTGCAGCGACATCGAACAGTTCTCGATTGACGCTCCGGAAGACCTGCAGCAGAAAATTGATTCGATTGCCCGGGAAAAGGCAAAAAAGAACACCGGTGATACCACGTATGTGACAATCACTACCGCGGTAGCCGGTGCTGAGGATTATTCTACAGGTTGGGATAAAGCACTTTCACAGTGGTTCAAGGTCCCTTCAAACAGATTGCTTCACGTAGATTTCATCAACCACGGTTCTGAGGCGAACAACTGGAACAACTGGAATCTCAGGTTGGCAACAGCTCCGGGCGGTGATGCTGAAGGTTATTCGGAACTGTTCGTAATCCGTTCGGATGCGTACGGCTGGGGTAATGCCGACTTCAACATGGCAATGCTCAGGAATAACTATGGCGAAGTCGCTAAAGCCCATGGCGTAGAGGATATGTGGGAGTATTTCCGCTCTGTCATGGAAGGTGCTGTCGTTTCGATGGAGATAGACCATTCCAAGACCGGCAATGTGTATGTGACGGTTACCCAGACCGTAGCGGATGGCAGCATACTGGTCGAGACTTACGAGCAGCCTGTATCTGCTACCGCCGATATCTATGCTACGCTGGTGTGCGATGCCAGCTGGTTCGAGGTAAAGAATGCCTATACGGTAACATCCAAGGTACAGTCAGTCGATGACCAGGCGGCTGTTTCGATATCTGTTTCAGGTTACCCCAATACCCTTGAGGTCGGTCAGACAGATTTCTGGGGGAATGCTACTGCTACGGTCACATTTGCTGACGGTTCCTTCATTACGGCCGATACTGCCGACATCACATTCCAGGTTATTCCCGACCTGAACACAGTAGGTGAAACGACAGTACTGTTCTCATACAGCAAGACAAAACTCGGAAACTACGGGACTCCTGTAGCCGGCTACTATAAACTCAATATTGTCAATCCGGTCAAGTCACTGACCGTTACCAAGTTACCTTCATTCGATACCTATTATATATTTAACCAGCCGGTTGCACCCAACCTTGCGGGCATTGAGGTTACTGCGACTGATGCCGATGCCACTCAGGGAGTGATGGACAACGGAGCCCTAAGGTTTGACTCTGTATTCGCTACGGCATCCCGAACTGCACAGGTGAAGGTTTATTACGAAGGTG
>JAGBQS010000160.1 GCA_017632695.1 Bacteroidales bacterium | reverse complement strand
TTTGCCCTTTACTCTCTACCCTTTACACTTTATTCTCTACTCTTTCCCCTGTTCAGGATCCATCCGTAACAGAAACCACACAATCCGGCAATCAGAATAATCCAGGCAGGCGAAACGCCAAGCAGCCAGATGAGCAGCGTAGAGGAAATGGGAATCCAGCAGTTGCTCCAGGTTACTTTGGCGGATTTTGCCATACTGAAAATGGGTATTGCCAATATGGCTACTACAGCAGGCCGGACGCCCATAAAGAAGGCTTCGACCCAAGGATTGTCCTTAAACTGGGAGAATACGATTGCAATAGCCAATATGATAACGATGCTTGGGGCAACCACACCTAAAGCCGCAACGATTCCGGACTTTACTCCTCCAAGCTTGTAGCCGATATGACTTGCCATATCGACTGCAAAGATGCCGGGAGTAGCCTGCGAAACGGCATAAACATCCAGAAACTCCTCCTTCGAAAGCCATTGGCGTTTCTGCACAATCTCTTTTTCCATCATGGGAACCATGGCGGCTCCACCGCCAAGGGTGAAACCGCCAATCTTCATGAATGTCAGGAATAACTCTTTGTTCATGCTAAATAAATAAGTTTAAGGGAGCAAGATGTGCGGATCAGCAGACCTTGCTTCCGTTCTTTACCTTATCTTCCAAAGTGACAACATGCAGAGAACCGTCGAAGTTCTCGGCCGAAAGAATCATGCCGTTTGATGCAATGCCGCGCATAATCTTGGGTGCAAAGTTTGCGACGAAGACAACCTGCTTGCCAACCAGAACCTGCGGGTCCGGATAGCTTTGTGCTATACCCGAAAGAATGGTGCGGGGCTGATCTGTTCCGTCATCGAGGGTGAACTGCAGGAGCTTGTCGCTCTTCTTGACAGGCTTGACATCCAGAACGGTTGCCGTACGGAGATCCAGTTTCGCAAACTGGTCGAAAGATACCTCATCGGCAATAGGAGCAGGGCGCCAGTTCTTCTCGGCTTCCTTCAGGGCAAGCTTGTCATTTTCTTCCTTGATGCGGGCCAGACGGTCGAGCTGGGCCTGGATAACATCGTCCTCAATCTTTTCGAAAAGCAGGACGCTTTCGGCCAATTTGTGACCTTCGGCAAGCAAATCGATACGGCCGAGACTGTCCCACTCGAAATCGGTCATGCCGAGCATGGTGCGCAGTTTTGCTGCCGAGAACGGAAGGAACGGCTCGAACGCAATGGCCAGATTGGCTGAAATCTGCAAAGACAGGTTCAGGATGGTTGCAACGCGGGGTAAGTCGGTCTTTGCCAGTTTCCAAGGTTCGGTTTCTGCCAGATACTTATTGCCGATTCGGGCAAGTTCCATAGCTTCCTTCTGTGCATCGCGGAACTTAAAGTTCTCAAGCAGATCCTCAACGTCTTTCTTGACATTCTTGAAGTCTTCGAGCGTCTGTCTGTCGTAATCGGTCAGTTCGCCGAGAGTCGGAACTTTTCCTTCGAAGTACTTCTCTGTCAACTTCATGGCACGATTGATGAAGTTGCCGAAGATGGCAACCAGCTCGTTGTTGTTGCGTGCCTGATAGTCTTTCCAGGTGAAGTCGTTATCCTTGGTCTCAGGTGCGTTGGCAGTCAGCACATAACGGAGCACATCCTGCTTGCCGGGCATATCCTCCAGGTATTCATTCAGCCAGATTGCCCAGTTCCTTGAAGTGGAAATCTTGTCGCCTTCCAGATTCAGGAACTCGTTGCTCGGAACATTATCGGGCAGGTTGTAGTCGCCGTGAGCATGCAGCATAGCCGGGAATACGATACAATGGAAAACGATGTTGTCTTTGCCGATAAAGTGTACAAGACGGCTTTCAGGATCCTGCCACCAACTTTGCCAGGTACCTAATTCAGGATGTGCATCGCACAGTTCCTTTGTATTTGAAATGTATCCGATAGGTGCATCGAACCATACATACAATACTTTTCCTTCGGCACCTTCAACGGGAACCGGAATACCCCAGTCAAGGTCACGGGTTACGGCACGGGGTTTCAGACCTCCGTCGAGCCAGCTCTTACACTGACCGTAAACATTCGGGCGCCATTCTTTGTGTTCGTCCAGAATCCAATGCTCCAGCCACTGCTGGTCTTTGTCGAGAGGCAGATACCAGTGAGTGGTAGATTTTTTGGTCAAAGGATTACCGTTGATGGCGTTGTATGGGTTGATCAGTTCGTCGGGCGAGAGGGCAGAACCGCACTTCTCGCACTGGTCTCCATAAGCTCCGAGGGAATGGCATCTCGGACATTCGCCGCGAATATTGCGGTCAGTCAGGAACTCGTGGGTTTCTTCATCGTAGAACTGCTCGGTTGTCTGTTCAATGAGCTTGCCGTCATCGTAAAGCTTACGGAAGAAGTCGGCAGCAAATTTGTGATGGATATCGCTTGTGGTACGGGAGTAGACATCGAAAGAGATGCCGAACTTCTCGAACGAGTCCTTAATCAGATTGTGGTAACGGTCGACGACAGCCTGAACCGTGATACCTTCCTTGCGGGCTCGGATAGTTACAGGAACACCATGTTCGTCGGAGCCGTCAATGAAGAGGACAGGACGCTTTTTCAGACGAAGATAGCGGACATAGATATCGGCCGGAACATAGACGCCGGCCAGGTGTCCGATGTGAACGGGTCCATTGGCATAGGGTAATGCCGATGTGACAAGAGTACGTTTAAATTGTTTTTCTCCCATATATATTTGTGGTTTTACAAAATGAAGACGAAATGACATCTTCAATTATTAATAATGTATGTTTGATGCTTACTTTGTGCCGATGATCTGCAACAGTTCTTCGTAGTAGGTCCGGCTGTTCGACAGGCGGGGAATCTTGTGCTGACCGCCAAGTTTGCCTTTCTGCTTCAGCCATTGATTGAAAGTACCTTTCGGAGCCTCGGTCAGTTCCAGCCTGTCAAGGAAAATACCCTTGTAGCGTTTGGCCTCGTAGTCGGAATTCACCTTTTGCAGATTCCTGTCAAGCAAGTTTGCAAACTCTTCCAGATCCTTCGGCGCCTTTTCAAATTCGATGATCCAGGAATGATGCGCTTTCTTGCCGTCGCTTGCGAATGTCGGAGCAGCGGTGTATTCGGACAATTCGCAGCCCAGAAGGTTGCAGGTTTCACAGAGAGCTTCATCCGCATTGCTTACCATCAGTTCTTCGCCGAAAGCATTGATGAAAGCTTTTGTCCGACCGGTAATCACGAATTTGTAGGGATCCTTCTGCGTAAAGCGGACCGTATCGCCAACAATGTATCTCCACAAGCCGGGAGTAGTGATTACCATTGCATAATTCTTGCCGGTTTCAATTCCGGTAAGCGGAACGGCACGCATGTTGCGATTGTCGTCCGAAAACTCATCCATCGGGATGAATTCGTAGAAAATCTTATTGTCGATGATAAGCTGCAAGGCAGGGTCCCCGAACGAAGACTGGATTCCGAAAAAGCCTTCCGAAGCATTATAGGTTTCCAGATAGTGCATCTTTTCCGACGGAATAAACTTCCGGTACTGTTCCCGGTAAGGAGTAAAAGCGATTCCACCGTGAAAGAATACTTCCAGATTGGGCCACACTTCGGTCAGGTCTTTGGCTCCTTTGTCGGCCAGTACCGACTTGATTAGACCCATCATCCAGGAGGGTACGCCGCTCAAACTGGTGACATTGACATCCTTGGTTGCCTCGGTAAGTGCCTTCAGCTTGGCTTCCCATTCGTCCATCAGTGCAATATCCTTGCTGGGTGTGCGGATAGCATTAACCAAAGGATTGACATTCTGAATAAGGCAGGCACTCAGGTCGCCGACACGAATATCCAATCCTGGTGCTAAAGGCGTGGGAGCAGAGCTTCCGCCCAGAATCAAACCTTTTCCGCTCATCATCCGGCTTTGCGGATTCAGGCTCAGATAGATAGCCACAACATCCGTTCCGCCCCGGTAATGCGTGCGGTGCAAGGCGTCGGAGGTAACCGGAATGAATTTGCTCTTATCGCTGGTAGTGCCCGATGATTTTGCAAACCAGCGGCACAGGCCAGGCCAAAGGATGCTCCGTTCTCCACGGAGCATCCGTTCTATCCAAGGCTTGATTTCATCGTAGGTGTGCAAGGGAACCTTCGACGAGAACTGTTCGTATGAACAATCTCCCGAGAGAGCATATTTCCGTCCGAAAGCAGTTCTGCTTCCGCGTTTCAGCAAAAACGACAACTGTTCCTGCTGCAATTCTGCGGCTTTTGTGGCATAACGGCTTATTTCGCGTACACGCTTCCGAAAAGCAACCTTATAGATAATTCTCGTTAACATGCAGTTCGTTATTTCTTCTTGCTTCCTTCCTCTGACGATTCAATGATTTTCATGCAGTCCTCATAAGTCAGTGTTCCTGCATTCTTACCGTGCGGCAGTTTGTAATTTTTGCCGTTGAATACCAGATAAGGACTGTACCGGCCGTTCAGGATCTGGAGATTTGCATCTTCTGCAAAAGTACGAAGCACTTTCTTCTTGTCTTCGTCCCGTTTTTCCTGAATCAGTTTCGATGCATCCTCGATTGTTACATCGCCAGGATTGGTTCCCTTAGGAATGGATACGTACTTGCCCTGATAATAAATATAGGGACCGAAGCGGCCTACACCGATTGTAACTGGTTCACCATCGAGTTCGCCCAGATTTTTAGGGAATTCAAACAGCTTGAGAGCTTCCTCGAGCGTGATTGTATTGATGGACTGTCCCTTCTGCAAGGAAGAGAACTGCGGCTTGTCGGTTTCTGTCTGCTTGCCGATCTGTGCAACAGGGCCGAACCGGCTGATCTTCACACTCACCGTAAAGCCGGTTTTCGGGTCGGTACCCAGAATACGTTCGCCGATTTTGCGGTCGAGACG
>JAGBQS010000013.1 GCA_017632695.1 Bacteroidales bacterium | reverse complement strand
TTGGCCGATCATTGCCGGAAGCCTGTAATGCTGTATAATATTCTTGCTACTACCCATATGTCTATTCCGGTAGATGTGGTTGCAAGGTTGGCTGATCATCCGAACATCGTGGGCCTGAAAGACAGTGAACGCGACTTGGAGCGTATGGCGCAGTGCATCGCCCTCAGTAAGAATCGTACAGATTTCAGTTACTTCTGCGGATGGGCAGCTCAAAGTTGTTACAGCCTCTCGTTGGGCGGCGACGGTATTGTGCCGAGTACCGGTAACTTTTCACCCGGTATGTTCCGGGAACTGTATGAGGCAGCCGTTGCCGGTGATGTTGAAAAAGCAAAGGCTCTGCAGGAAACCACCAACGGGATAGCCAAGATTTATCAGGCAGGACGAACATTGGGTCAGTCTCTTACGGCGCTGAAGGTCATGATGCAGACAGACGGGCTCTGTACGCCTGATGTGCTTCCGCCGCTTACCCGACTGTCGTCCGACGAAGAAAACCGGATTGCCGAACAGGCCCGCAGCGTGATTCATTATTAATTTCGTTTTTCCTCAAACCAGACGGATATGATATCGGCAATGCATTGGATAGATTACACCATCGTAGTGGCAAGTATCTTGCTGGCTATCGGTATGGGTATTTATTTCGCCCATCGGCAAAAGGATACTGCCACCTACTTTACCGGTTCCGGTAAGGTTCCGGCTTGGGCAGTCGGTATCAGTATTTTAGCGACTCTGATATCGAGTGTGACCTTTCTGGCATATCCGGGATCGGCTTATAGTGGCAACTGGGTGCTGCTGGTACAGGGCTTAATGGTTCCGATAGTTCTATTCGCCCTGATTGGTACGATTGTCCCTCTGTTTCGCAAGGTTATCAAACTGAGCGCCTACGAGTATTTTGAACGCCGCTTTGGGGCACCTGCACGATATTACAGTTCGGTAGCTTTTGTACTGACCCATTTCACTAAAATGGGATCCGTATTCTATCTGGTGTCGATGGCACTGGCTGCCTTTATGAATATTGATATCTATGTTGTCATTGGCGTATTGGCTGTTACCATTATTGTGCTGACGTTGTTGGGAGGTATGGAAGCCATTATCTGGATGGATGTCATACAGGGTTTCCTCCTGATTGGAGGCGGCTTGATGAGTGTCTTCTTCCTGCTTTTTGCTGTCGGTACACCATACGGCCCTTCCGATATTCTGTCGACGGCCTGGGAGGCAGGCAAGATTTCGGTGGGCCCGTTTGACTGGGACTTCTGTCAGACCACTTTTTGGGTGATGGTGTTCAACGGATTCTTTTATGCTTTGCAGAAATATGGAACGGATCAGACTATCGTACAGCGTTATCTGACTGCCCGCGATGATCACCAGGCCAAGAAAGCAGCTGTTATCGGGGTGTCACTTAGTGTGCCGGTTTGGGCCATGTTCATGTTGGTGGGTTCGTTGCTGTATGCCTATTATCAGCTTGCGCCCGATCCGATGGTTATTGATCCAGAAACAGGATTGCATCTGCTGAAGCCGGATGCCGTATTCCCGCATTTTATTTCGACGCAGTTGCCATTAGGAGTACGAGGTCTGATTATTGCCGCAATTGCAGCCGCTGCAATTTCCAGTCTGGATGCCGATTTGAACTGTCTGTCGGCTATAGCCGTACAGGATTATCTGATGAAGATGTATCCGCATTGGGCCGATCGCCATAAACTCAATGCTGGCCGATGGGCTGTGGTTGTGGCAGGTTTGGGTGCGGTAGCGATTGCAATTGCTTATGTAAAAAGCAATGGAGGTGCCGTATTGGAAACGATCTTCGCATTCTATGCTATCTTCTCGGCTGGTATAGTGGGTATCTTCCTGTTGGGACTGTTATCGCGCAGAGCTAACCGGAAGGGTCTTTATGTGGGCCTCCTTGCCTGCATCCTGTTCACAGCCTATGCCACCCTGTCATCTCCGATGAAGATGCCTGACGGATCAAAGCAGGCCCTGCTTGATTTGGGCGAGTGGAACTTCACGCACAGCAAGTATATGCTGGGAGTCTATTCTCACCTCATTGTGCTGGTTGTCGGCTATGCAGCCTCATTCCTGTTCCCTTCCGAACGGGTGAGTGACGATCTGACGATTTACGGATTCTTCAGGAAGAAGTAGATTCAGGTAATGATATGGAAACAGATTCTTTCGGGAAATACAAGGAATCTCATTTTTTGAAATAAAGAATAATTGTAGAAAATGAATAATGTCATATTGAAACAGCCTCAGCGCATAGTATTCGGGACAGGAAGTCTTGCCCGCTTTGCAGATGATTTTCTGGCACTTGAAAAGAAACGGCTTTTTGTGCTTACTGCAGAACCGGTTCTTCCTGCCTTGTCTTCTACGTTAGACCGCTTGCGTCAGGCAGGAATCGAAGTGCAGACTGAAACTCGCATAGCAGGAGAGCCTACTGTAGGCGACTTTAAGCGTATTCTTGGCGAGGCGAGGGAGTTCGGAGCAGATTCGGTTGCCGGCATAGGCGGCGGGTCGGTTATGGATGTGTCCAAGCTGATAGCAACTTTCCTGCATTCCGATCAGCCAATTGAAACGTGTTATGGCATAGGATTTGTCAAATCGAGGGGCGTATGGTTCGCCTGTCTGCCTACAACAGCCGGCACAGGTAGCGAAGTGTCGCCAAACGCCATTCTGCTCGATGAAACAGATAATGGCAAGAAAGGAATAGTTTCTGATTTCCTATTGGCCGATGCCGCCTATCTGGATCCTGAACTGACACGTTCAGTTCCGGCTCGTGTGACGGCAGAGACGGGCATGGATGCCTTGACTCATTGTATTGAGGTACATACCAACAAGTTTGCACATCCTGCGGTGAGCCTTTATGCCAAATATGGTATTTCACTTATTGCCCGCTATCTGGAACGTGCTGTCCGCAATGGCTCCGATATGGAGGCTCGCGAAGGCATGCTGCTGGGATCGATGTATGGCGGACTGGGTCTCGGTCCGGTCAATACGGCAGCCGTCCATGCGCTGGCATACCCTGTGGGAGGTATGTTTCATAAGAGTCACGGTCTCTCGAACTCGGTGCTGTTGCCTACTGTCATGAAATTCAACATGTCGGCCAATCCAAAGGCTTATGCAGAAGTAGCATTGGCTTTGGGGTGTGAGCCTGGGACTTCCGATGAGGAAACAGCTTTGCGGGGCGTGGAATTCGTGGCTCGTTTGAGCAAAGCCTGCGGTATTCCGCAATCATTGGCCGAAATCGGTATCCCGCAGTCGGCGGTACCGGAAATGGCTCGTGCTGCAATGCTGCAGCAGCGACTTTTAAAGAATAATCCGCGTCCTGTTACTGAGCAGGATTGCGCTGATATTTACAATTCGTTGTATGAATAAAATAAAACCTGTTTTAGCCATCACCATGGGTGACCCGGCCGGTATCGGACCGGAGATCTGTGCGAGAGTGCTTTCGCGCAAGGAAACTTACGAACTGTGCAGACCTGTTGTGGTGGGAGATGCCAAGATTATGCAGAAGGCTGCCAACCTTTTGCATTTGGATTTGAAGATTCATGCCATTCATGACGTGGCAGAAGCCGTTTTTGCTTTCGGAACAGCCGATGTTTATGATCTTGACCGAATTAATGAGTCGGACTTCCGTTGGGGTGAAGTACAGGAGCAATGTGGCGATGCTGCGTTCCTTTATGTCCGTAAGGCCATTGATCTGGCAATGCAGAATCAGGTGGACGGTACCTGTACAGCACCGTTGAATAAGGAGGCGATCCATTTGGCAGGACATAATTATGACGGTCACACGGAAATATATGCTACCTTTACCGGCACTAAGAAATATGCCATGCTGCTGGCTGACGGACCGCTGAGGGTAATTCATGTCTCAACTCATGTTTCTTTACGTGAGGCCTGTGACCGATGTAAGAAGGCTCGTATCATCGAGGTAACAGAACTGATGGCCGATGCCTGCCGCCAGTTTGGCATCGGACGTCCGAAGATAGCAGTGGCAGGGCTGAACCCCCATTGTTCGGAGCATGGACTGTTCGGGTGGGAGGAAGAGAAGGAAATCATTCCAGCTGTCGAGGAACTGAAGAAGCGCGGGTTTGATGTGGAAGGGCCCATTCCTCCAGACAGTGTATTTGCCAAAGCCAAGAGTGGTAAGTATGACGGTGTAGTTGCCCAGTATCACGATCAGGGGCATATTCCGCTCAAGATGATGGGCTTCAACTGGGATCCGCAGACTGGCAGGATGTTACCCCAAAAGGGAGTAAACATTACGCTCGGCTTGCCCATTATCCGAGTATCGGTCGATCATGGGACGGCCTTCGATGTGGCAGGCAAGGGTGTGGCGGCCGATGATGCATTGTTCAGTTCGGTTGAATATGCTACGAAGATGGCTCTCTACCGTCTCGGAATACAACATTGAAAAACTTGAATCGCCCCATTATGGTATTAGTAATTGCAGATGATTTAACTGGAGCTGCCGAGTTGGCAGGTATTGCATACAGTTACGGGTTGAATACGGCGCTGGTAACCCGTGTGCCCGAAATAGCACCCGAATGTGATGTGCTGGTGGTAGCAAGCGATACCCGTTCCATGTCGGAGGACGAAGCCGTAAGTGTTACTCACAAGGTGTGCAGGGCGTTGCTTGCACTGAAGCCGGCATCGGGGAGTGCATCCCAGTTTCCGACTATTCTTTTCAAGAAAGTAGATTCTGCCTTACGCGGTTATGTGGTAGCGGAATTGCAGGCATTCCTGTCGGAGATGCCTCAGCAGAAAGTGCTTTATATGCCGGCCAATCCTTCGCATAATCGGATCATCCGGGGTGGCAGGTATTTTATTCAGGGTGTACCGATCGACAATACGCCTTTTGCCAACGATCCGGACTTCCCGGTTACTTCATCAAGTGTGTGCCTCCAGTTAGGAATTACGGCCCACTCGGGAATCATCGTGGCCGATGCTGAAGACGAAGCCGATTTGCAAAGATGCATCGCCTTGGCTGAAGCACAGAAAGCACTTCTTGCAGGTGCAGCCGATCTGTTTTCCGCCCTTTTGAAACGATTAGGCCATGTGCCTTGTAAGTCAGTGAAGGGTGCGGATTCGGGTGTGCTCGATGAAAACGGACCGACACTGATCGTGTGCGGTTCGACCATGAGTACCGACCTTTCCCGTCAGCCTTTTGTCCAGCGTCGGAAACTTCCGCTTTCCTCGATGCCCCGTTCTGTCTTCGATGGAGAAGAAGGCACTGCCGAATGGATGGCGACTATCAATGCGCGTCATTTGACCAAAAGTTCCATGCAGCCGGCAAACAACGGTCTGGTGCTGAATATCCCGTTTGAAAGCAGCAAAACCCGACAGCAGGCGCTTCGTCTCCGAAATACGATGGCAGAGGTTGTGGCTCAGCTGGTGGATAAACTCAAGCCAACCGAATTGGTACTTGAAGGAGGTTCGACGGCCTTTGCTGTTGCCAAAGCCCTGCACTGGTCCAGATTCCGTCTTACACAGCAGATTTCACCTGGCGTGGTCCGCATGGAGAGTCTTGATTCTCCGGGTACTCATCTGACACTCAAACCGGGAAGCTATCCTTGGAATCACCTTTTTGAATAAGGTAAATCTTATATTATCATTTCTCAACGAAACCCATTTTTTATTTCTTAACAGATCATATATGAAAAGGCTATTTTTACTTACTTTGTTTTTACTGAGTTTCGGGTGGATTGAGGCCGATGATGTGCCGGCTTTCCCGGGAGCTGAGGGATTCGCCCGCTATACCACAACAGGAGGGCGAGGAGGATCGGTTTACCACGTTACAACGTTGTCTGACACCAGTTCCAAAGGTTCATTGCGATATGGTTTGGAGAGTCTGAGCGGAACCCGAACCATTGTATTCGATGTGAGCGGATATATTGATCTGCGGTCTGATCTGACCGTCAAGAAAGGTAACGTGACCATTGCCGGACAGACAGCTCCGGGTGACGGTATCACGATTCGTTACTATACAGTTAATTTTACGAGCACAGATAATGTTATTGTGCGTTTTATCCGTTTTCGCCGTTCTCAGATTAAGGATGTTAATGATGGCGCTGATGCAGCTTGGGGACGCAATCACAAGAACATCATCTTCGACCACTGCTCGTTTTCGTGGAGTATCGATGAAATAGCATCCTTCTATGATAATCAGAACTTCACCATGCAGTGGTGTACTTTGGGAGAAGCTTTGGCCAATCCGGGACACTCGAAGGGCGAACACAGCTATGGCGGTATCTGGGGCGGTAAGGGAGCCTCGTTTCATCATAACTTTCTTTGTCACATGCAGAATCGTATGCCCCGTTTTAATGGCGCCCGTTATATGAGTTCCAATTATAATACGAGTCTGTACGAATCGACAGTTGATGCTGAACGTGTTGACTTCCGCAATTGTGTAATGTACAATTGGGGAACGGGCGGCTGTTATGGCGGACCCGGCGGCGGTTACATCAATATGATCAATAATTACTACAAGAAAGGTCCTGGAACCAAGACGGGAACCCGAGTTACCCAAGTGACAGTCGGAGCCAGCGGCAATTCCACCAAATCTGACCTTTACGGCTATTGCAGCCGCTATTATATAAATGGTAACTATGTGACTGCAGCAGGAAGTAATGCTGCCAATTATGACTGGAATGGCGTGGTGTATGACGATGGACTGACAACTATTGGAGGACAGCGCTATATGGCCGATGCAAGTCATTACTATGGCAGTAAGGTAACTTATGTTACAAACAACAACAAAGATTATATCTCGGTGAAGATAGATGAAGCCATTGATGCCGGAGAAGTAACCACACATACGGCTCAGGAAGCCTATAATAAAGTGCGTGCTTATGCAGGAGCCTCGCTTTCGCGCGATGCCATTGACGCCCGTTATATGGAAGAGGCTCGTACGGGTACAGCAACTTATACAGGAGCTACATCTCAGCGTGCCGGCATTCTCGATTTGATTCAGGATCCGGCATCGGTAGACGAGAACAGCAAGGAGCAGGCATACTATCCGGAGCTGAAAGCCGAAACACGACCATCGGGGTTTGATTCGGACAATGACGGAATGCCTGATGAATGGGAGGAGGCCAACGGCTTGAACAAGAACAGTAATGACGCTGCCAAGTATACGCTCGATGAAAAGGGCTGGTACACAAATTTGGAGTGTTACCTGAACTGGCTGGTTCAGAGCATCGTTCAGGCCCGGAATGCCGATGCCATCACTTCAGTCGAAGAGTATTATCCTTCGCTTCCAATCGATGAAACGGATCTTTCGGTTCCGGAGTCGGAGCCTGTCATTCGTTCTGTTGAATACTATTCTCTTGATGGCAACAGATTGTCGGAGCCGGCTGATGGAATTTGCATCCGGGTGATTCTGTATCGTGATGGAATGAAGAGTGTAGAGAAGGTAATCAAAAGATAATTTTCATAATATATAAACTGATATTGCATCAATGATTATTCGTAGGTTACTGCCATTTCTTTTCGGTCTGCTTATTCCTGTCGGAATGCAGGCACAGAACGTGACGTTCCATGCTGTGGACCGTCACCGGGTCCTTGATGATCAGAAGGCTTTTTTTCTCTTGGATTCCGATACGGTTCACGTAGACCGATATCCTTATTATGCTGCAGGTTACGATGCCCTGTTCGCTCATCTTTACAAGTATATCAACTATCCGGATGAAGCGTACCAGAAGAACAGAGGCTCGAAGGTAGAAGCCCGATTCTCGATTGATACAAAAGGCAAAGCCGCAGTAGTAGATATTGCGAGCGGTCCGTCGGAGATGTTCCGTAAACGTGTGGAAATGGCAATCCGGAATATGGGTCTTTGGATTCCGGCTGTTGTAAATGGTCAGCCTTTTAAAATGACTGCCAAGATTACAGTTCTCTTTACGATTGAAGAAGGAGATAATGAAGCATCGACATCGTTCTTCAGTCTTACCATGGAGAATCTGGATGCCGCCAATAGGCAGTTGCAGAATGCCAATCAGTCGAACCAGATCCCTGTCGTACGAGTTTATATGCCGTTCAGTTTCCGCCCGTATTGGTCGGACGGAGAAGCTGCCCTTCAGGAACTTGCTAACACCGATATGGGTTATCCGGAAAAGGCACTGAAAAAAGGAGAGAAAGGTTTGGTGAATGCTTCTTTCCTGGTGTCTTCTACGGGTGAGGTATCGGAAATCAAGGTAAATGCCGAAGAAAAGGCCTCGGATCTCGAAAAGGCAGTCAGGTCGTTTATCCGCAAGCATAAGAAATGGCAACCAGGTTGCGAATATGGTATTCGGGGAGCAGGCTATGCGCATTTAACCTTCCTTTTTGATCCGGCAACGAAACGGATAGAGGTCAAGGTATTGTAAGATAACAGGCAGACACCCCTTCTTTACATGGGTCCTCCAAAATGAAAGATGGAGGACCTTTTTTGTGCATTCTGTAATCTAAAATAGGGATCTTGTATGAAAAAATCGAAGAAAATTTTGGATATTTGACAGAAATGCCGTATCTTTGCGCGCATTAAATCACATGGACGAGCGTAGGCGCAGTTCAAAGAGATATAAAGAAAGATGAAATTTGCAGAATATAATCAGTTCAATCTGTCCGAAATCAATCGGGAAGTCCTTAAAAAATGGGATGAAAATCAGGTGTTCGAGAAATCGATGACTACAAGAGAGGGTCATCCTTCATTCGTGTTCTATGAGGGCCCGCCGTCGGCTAACGGTATGCCGGGCATCCATCATGTTATGGCACGTTCAATTAAGGATATCTTCTGCCGTTTCAAGACTATGCAAGGCTTTCAGGTGAAACGTAAGGCTGGTTGGGATACCCATGGACTGCCTGTAGAACTCGGCGTTGAGAAGATGCTGGGCATCACCAAAGAGGATATCGGCAAGAAGATTTCGGTGGATGACTACAATGCCGCCTGTCGCAAGGAGGTGATGAAGTACACTAAGGAGTGGACTGACCTGACCCATAAGATGGGTTACTGGGTGGATCTGGAGAATCCTTATATTACTTATGATAACCGCTATATTGAAACCCTTTGGTGGCTGTTGAAACAGCTCTACAACAAGGGTTTGCTCTATAAGGGATACACTATTCAGCCTTATTCGCCGGCTGCCGGAACAGGTCTTTCAAGTCACGAACTCAATCAGCCGGGCTGTTACCGGGACGTGAAGGATACAACGGTTACGGGTATCTTCCGAATGATTGACCCCAAGCCGGAAATGACCGAATGGGGTCAGCCTGCATTTGTGGCTTGGACCACTACGCCGAGGACCTTGCCATCGAATACGGCTCTTTGTGTCGGCCCGAACATTGATTATGTGGCAGCGCAGACTTTCAATCCATATAACGGTGATAAACTTACCATTGTGATGGCCGAAGCCCGCCTGAAGGCTTACCTGGCCGGAGAAGAGTTGCAGACTATGGCTGAAATGGAAGCTCTTGACATTGAGAAAATCGATGGCAAGAAACTGCCTTATCGTATTGTAGGCCGTTATAAGGGTACGGACTTGGTCGGCATGCATTACGAGCAGCTGATGAAGTGGGTTAAACCTTGTGAAAAGGTTGACGATCTTGCAGCTCCATATATAAATAAGTACGCGCAAGAACACCCGGAAAAAGTCTTCGAGCATGGACAGGACCGTTTTGTGGAAATTTCAGAATGCGCATTCCGTGTTATCCCCGGTGACTATGTGACAACGGAGGATGGTACCGGTATCGTTCATATTGCACCTACGTTCGGTGCGGACGATGCCAAGGTAGCCAAGGCGGCAGAGGTGCCAGGTCTGTATATGATTAATCTGTTGGGCGAAACCCGTCCAATGGTGGATATGACCGGAAAATATTACAAGCGCGAAGAACTGTCTCCTGCTTTTGTTGAAAAGTGTGTCGATTTGGATGCCTATAGTGTGCATGAAGGAGATTTCGTGAAGAATGCCTACGCTCCGGAATTCAATCAGGACGGTAAATACGATGCCGAGGCAGCAGCTAAGGCTGATGACCTGAATGTTGTGATGAGCCTTGAAATGAAGAAGGCTCATGAGGCATTCAGAATTGAGAAGCATGTGCATAATTATCCGCATTGCTGGCGCACCGACAAACCGGTGCTATATTATCCGCTCGACAGCTGGTTCATCCGTTCAACGGCTTGTCGGGAGCGTATGATTGAACTGAATAAGACCATCAATTGGAAGCCGAAGTCGACGGGAACCGGCCGATTCGGCATGTGGTTGGAAAATCTGAACGACTGGAATCTCTCCCGTAGCCGTTATTGGGGAACTCCGTTGCCTATTTGGAGAAATCGCGACACTCGCGAAGAAATTTGTATAGGCAGTGTGGAGGAACTCTATAACGAGATAGAGAAGTCGGTTGCAGCAGGATTCATGAAAGCTAATCCATACAAGGAGAAAGGTTTCGTGCCGGGCCTGATGGACAAGGATAATTACGGGAAAATCGATTTGCATCGTCCTTATGTCGATGATATCGTGTTGGTTTCTCCAACAGGAAAACCAATGAAGCGCGAACTCGACCTGATTGACGTATGGTTCGATTCGGGTGCTATGCCTTATGCTCAGATTCATTATCCATTCGAGAATAAGGATGCGTTTGATGCCCGTACCATCTATCCTGCAGACTTTATTGCTGAGGGTGTCGATCAGACCCGTGGCTGGTTCTTTACGCTGCATGCCTTGGGTACAATGATCTTTGACAGCGTGGCCTACAAGGCAGTTGTTTCAAACGGTCTGGTGCTTGATAAAAACGGCCAGAAGATGTCAAAGCGTTTGGGAAATGCTGTTGATCCTTTCGGGGCGATTGAGCAGTACGGTTCTGACCCGTTGCGTTGGTACATGGTGACTAACTCGTCTCCATGGGATAACCTGAAGTTCGATCCGGAGGGCGTTGCCGAGGTATCGCGTAAGTTCTTTGGTACCTTGTTCAACACCTACAAGCTCTTTGCTCTTTATGCCAACATTGACGGCTTTACAGGTCAGGAGGCAGAGGTAGAGTTGGACCGTCGTCCGGAGATTGACCTCTGGATTCTGTCATCGCTCAGCACTCTTATTACTGAAGTTGAGAAGAACTATGAGAACTACGAGCCTACTCTTGCAGGACGATTGATTGAGACGTTTGTATGCGATAATCTTTCGAATTGGTATGTCCGATTGAACCGTAAGCGCTTCTGGGCCGGCGAACTGAACGAGGACAAGCTGGCTGCTTATCAGACGCTTTATACATGTTTGGAAACTGTAGCCAAGTTGATGGCTCCTATTGCGCCGTTCTATGCTGATAAACTGTTCTGTGATCTGAATGCAGTCAGCGGACGCGACAGGAATGTAAGTGTACATCTGTCGGAATTCCCGAAAGCCGGAGTTACAGATGCAGCTCTGGAGCGTAAGATGCACTTGGCTCAGACCGTCACATCGTTGGTTCTTTCAATCCGCAAGACATCGAAAATCAATGTGCGTCAGCCATTACAGACCATCCTCTTCCCAGCAGTCGATGCTGAGCAGGAAGCTGATATCCAAGCTGTAAAGGAATTGGTATTGAGCGAGGTGAATGTAAAGGAACTGAAGATTGCCGGAGGAGACCAGCATGTTCTTGTGAAGCGCGTGAAACCGAACTTCCGCGAACTGGGCAAGCGTTACGGTAAGCTTATGAAGAGTTTGGCTGCAGTGCTCGGAAACTTGGAACAGGATGCCATTGCTCAGTTGGAGCAGAACGGCAAATTGGAACTTCAGGTAGAAGATACTCCTGTTGAGGTTACAACAGCCGATGTGGAAATCTTCTCGGAAGATATGCCGGGTTGGAACGTAGCGAGCGAAGGGCGTGTGACCGTTGCTCTTGACATTACCATCACCGACGAACTGAAGCGTGAAGGTGTGGCCCGCGAGTTAATCAAGCGTATCCAGAATCATCGCAAGACTGCCGGATTTGAGGTTACTGACCGCATTCATATTGCTATTGAAAGCAACGAACAGACTGATGAGGTAATCCGTCAGTTCGGAGACTATATTGGCGGACAGGTTCTTGCTACCAGTATTGAGGTGGTTCCGGCTGACAGTCTCACAGATGCAATTGTGCTTGATATGGACGATTACACCGTTAAGGCAACTATTAAGAAATAATTATCAATTAATCATATTTATTCACATTTAATACTTACTGTACCATGGCAGACGAGAAAGAAAGATATTCTGACGAAGAGTTGGCCGAGTTCAAAGTCCTGATTGAGGAAAAGTTGGCTAAAGCGCAGAACGAGTACGCAACATTGCGTTCTACGATGCGCAACTCAGCAGATAACAGTGATCGCGACACTGCGCCGATTTTCAAACTTGAAGAGGGTAATGATACCCTTACCCGAGAGGAACTCGGTTTGCAGGCGTCTCGTCTTGAAAAGTTCATTAAGGGCTTGCAGGGCGCATTGGTTCGCATTGAGAACAAAACCTATGGCGTTGACCGTATAACCGGAAAACTGATTCCGAAGGAGCGTCTGCGCGCAGTTCCTCATGCTACCTTGAGCGTTGAGTCGAAGGAGAAACGTCGTTAATGAGCAAGGCAAAAACTCAGATATTGGTGGCCGGACTGATTATGCTGGTCATCCTTCTGATTGATCAATGGATCAAAATATATATCAAGACGCACTTTGTGCTCCATGAGAGTTACAAGGTGACGTCTTGGTTCTATTTGTCGTTTGTCGAGAACAAGGGCATGGCTTATGGCATGCAGTTGGGAAGTAAGGCGTTGCTTACGGGTTTCCGTATTTTTGCGGTAGTCCTGTTCCTGTATTATTTAGTTCGTAAGGTCATTCGCAACGAAAGCCCCTGGTTGTTTGTCGTGCTGATGTCGATGATGATAAGCGGCGCACTTGGTAACATCGTTGATTGTGTTTTCTATGGTCAATGGTTTACTTCAAGTGTGGGGCAGGTGGCCCAATGGGCAGATCCTTCAATGGGACTTATGCCCAATGCGGCCTGGTTCCATGGTCCGGTGGTAGATATGCTGTATTTCCCGCTGATCCGTTTTGATTGGCCGGAATGGATACCTTGTGCCGGTCAGACAGTTCATTTTATAACCGACTTTGAGTGGCCGGATTGGTTGCCATGCAGCGACGAACCTTTTCTTTTCTTCAAGCCAGTGTTTAACTTTGCTGATTCATGTATTACAGTGAGCACAGTTTCTTTGCTTCTGTATTTTGCTATAGGTACTTATAAGGCATCAAAAAACAAGAAACAGCATGCGATTCAGTAAATGGTTGCTTTATCTGACCGCCTCTATACTGGTGGTTTCCTGTATGTCGAGACCGGATTACGTTGTCGACGAAGAGACAATGACCAATCTCTTGACAGACATCCATATGGCCGAAGGCCTGATTGAAATGCAACAGAAGCAGGCTAAAGAAGATCCCGCTTATGGACAGGAGGTAATGGCAGCCGTTTTGGTGAAATATAATCTGACAAAGGAACAATATGACACTTCTTTGGTCTGGTATTCCCAAAACCTGAAAAGTCTGATTCGTATCTATAAGCAGGTAGACAGGAATCTGGAACAGAAAACATCCCATTGGGTTGAATTGGCAGAGGCGTCCGATCACCTCAGAGGCTTTGAGGAAGGCGACAGTGTTAAGTTATGGCGATTGCAGCCGAATCTTATGCTCGATGAACGGCGTCTGACTCATTTCCGGATTTGGTCTTTCCCTGCCGATACTACTTTCCTGAAAGGAGATACCATCCGATGGAAACTGCATGTTCCTTATATAAATAATAGCCAGGGCGTTGTCGCCTCGCTTTCGTTGCTCCGTAATTCTGCTAAAAACAAACCCTGGCAAGTGGTTGATGGCGTGACGACGCAATTACTGGCACAGGATACGACTGTTACTTTGACTTGTGTGGGTGATTCTGCACTTTTTGATCAGGTGATGGCAACATTACATTTGTTGAAACAAAATGGAACTGTCAGTTTGCTGACGCCGACACCAATCGATGAGATTGAAATGTTAAGAATTCATAGGAAATGAAAAAGAAATTCCGATACCTTCTGATTTGTGCATTGTTCGCGGTTCCAATGGTACCCGGCAATGCACAAACACGTAAATTGCCACAGGCCTTTCAGCAATGGCTCGAATCTCCATCAATGCGCCACGCTACAGTGGCTTTGGAAATCGTGGATCTGGATACCGATGAGTTGTGTTATTCGGTTGATGCGCAGCGATTGGTGCAGCCGGCGTCACTTATGAAGCTGGTTACGACAGGGGCCGCCGTCCGTCTGTTGGGTGGCGACTATGTGATATGCGACAGCATCAGTTGTGTGGCCGATACCTCGCTGATTCCTATTCCGGAGTTGCTGGGTTATAATCCGGATTGGATGATAGAGGACGTTGGAAGTTCATATATAGAACCTTTGACTAATATCCCGGATACAGGACTGAAGTTGCGCGAATTTATTCGCAAAACGAACGAGAACAGTCTTAACGCCAATGCAGAAATGTTGGTTTATCATTTGTCTCCCGAACACGCACTGCAAGCCGGATTAGACACTATCAGAAACTATTGGCAGTCAAGGGGCTTGGATACGGATGGACTTGTGATGTACGATGGATGCGGATTGGCTCCCAACGACCGTATGACAGCCAGATTCATGTCGGAGTTGCTTCGGGAGATGAAGGACGAAGAAGATTTCCGATCTTCACTGGCTATTGCAGGAAGAACGGGTACTGTTATAAACTTTCTCAAGTCGTCGGTCTTGTCAGGAAGGGCATACCTGAAAACCGGCACGACCAAGAGTGTTACTGCTTATGCCGGATATGCTACCGGAAGCAACAATCACACTTATAGTGTGGTTCTGATTGTTAATAATTCATCTGAGAAATTAACACTTCTGCGCAAAGAAATTGAAAAAATGTTTAATTTGCTCATTCTGTAGTCTCTTTTTGACTGAAATTGAAAAAAAATGATTATCTTTGCACTCGCTTACAAAATATATCTATGAAACTATATGTTGTCCCGACTCCGGTCGGCAATCTTGAGGATATGACTTTCCGGGCCATCCGCGTGCTGAAGGAGGCAGATTTGGTTTTGGCTGAAGATACTCGCACTAGCAGTATCCTCATGCAGCATTACGATATTCATACGCCTATGCAAAGTCATCATAAGTGGAATGAACATCAGACTTGCGTAGCAATGGCGGACCGGATTGCGGGAGGCTTGACGGTTGCTTTAGTGAGCGATGCCGGAACCCCATGTATCAGCGATCCTGGTTTTATGCTGGTTCGGGAATGCGTCCGGAGGGGGATTGAAGTGGAGTGCCTGCCAGGTCCCACAGCCTTTGTTCCTGCACTTGTCCAGAGCGGTTTGCCGAACGAGAAATTCTGTTTCGAAGGATTCTTGCCTCAGAAGAAAGGACGTGAAACCCGATTGAAGGAACTGGCTTTGGAGCCTCGCACCATCATCTTCTACGAATCTCCATACCGGTTGTTGAAGACTTTGCAGCAAATGGCTCAGTTTTTTGGAGGAGACCGTCCAGCGGTTGTAGTTCGTGAGATATCGAAAAAATTTTCGGAAACCCAGCATGGTTCGCTCGAGGAACTAATTGCTCACTTCAGCGAAATAGAACCGAAAGGAGAAATCGTTCTGTTGGTGGGAGGTAAGCCGGAAGCGCCAAAGGAGGCGAAAAAGAATAAATACAAGATTCAAGAAGAGACCGACAGCGACTAATTGTCAGACAATCAGTCCATAGTAGAAAGATTACAAATATGCCAGTTAATATTCCAACTAATTTGCCCGCTATCGAGGCACTCAAGCAAGAAAATATCTTTGTGATGGATACGGATCGGGCTAATTCTCAGGAGATCCGACCACTTCGCATCGGTATCCTGAACCTGATGCCGCTTAAGGAGCGTACGGAAACCGATTTGATACGCCTGCTTTCGAACAGTCCTCTACAGATTGACATCACTTTCATCAAGGTGCCGAACCATGAGTCTAAGAATACATCGGCTCTGCACATGGAACGTTTTTATACCTCGTTTGAGAATCTGCAGGATCAGAAGTTCGATGGAATGATCATTACGGGTGCACCATTGGAACACCTTGACTTCGAGCAAGTGGATTATTGGCCTTGGATTGAGAAAATTTTAGATTGGACCAAAACACATGTTCAGTCTACGATGTATATCTGCTGGGCGGCACAGGCTGCTCTGTATCATTTCTACAACGTGCCGAAGTATCCGTTGCCTCAAAAGATGTTCGGAGTTTTCAAGCATCATAGCCTCGACCCGACGGCACCTATTTTCCGAGGGTTTGATGATGTGTTCTATATGCCGCAGAGCCGGCACAGCGAAGTGAAGGCCGAAGACATCCTGAAGCATCCGGAACTGAAAATAATGGCCGAAAGTTGGGAAAGCGGCGTATATATGGTAATGGCACGCGAGGGTAGGGAAATCTTCCTGACCGGGCATTCCGAATATGCTCCCGATACGCTCGATACGGAATACCGTAGGGATCTGGCAAAGGGCTTGCCCATTCAGCCTCCTGCTAACTATTACGAAGAGAACGATCCGTCGAAGGGTATCATAGTACGTTGGAGATCGACGGCCAATCTGCTCTTCCTGAACTGGCTGAACTATTATGTTTATCAGCCGACACCTTATAATATCGAAGAAATTCATTAAAAGTATAGTAAATTAAAACATCATAAAAATGGAAAAAGTTAATATTCGAGAACTGAACGAGCTCATTGAGAGCAAAAGTGCGTTCGTGAATACCCTGACCATGGGTATGGATCAGGTAATTGTGGGCCAGAAACATTTGGTTGAAACGCTTCTGATCGGCTTGTTGGCCGATGGTCATATCCTGTTGGAAGGCGTGCCTGGTTTGGCCAAGACTCTTGCCATTAAGACGCTTGCACAGTTGATTGACGCCAAGTACAGCCGTATTCAGTTTACTCCCGACCTTTTGCCGGCCGATGTAATCGGTACGATGGTTTACAGTCAGAAAAACGAGCAGTTCACGGTTAAGAAGGGCCCGGTTTTTGCCAACTTCGTTTTGGCCGATGAAATCAACCGTGCACCAGCAAAGGTGCAGTCGGCATTGCTTGAGGCTATGCAGGAGCGTCAGGTTACTATCGGCAACGAGACCTTCCAGCTTGATAAGCCTTTCCTTGTGATGGCAACCCAAAACCCGATCGAGCAGGAGGGAACTTATCCGTTGCCCGAAGCCCAGTGTGACCGATTCATGCTCAAGGTAAAGATCGATTATCCTAAACTCGAAGAGGAGAAGCAGATTGTTTCCAGTCATCTGGCAGGATTTAAGACCGATATCAAGCCTTTGATGAGTGTAAGTGAGGTAATTGATGCCCGCGAGGTTGTAAAGCAGGTTTACATTGACGAGAAAATTCAGAAATACATTGTAGATATTGTGTTTGCAACCCGTTATCCTGAGATGTATGGATTGGAGAATCTGAATGGAATGATCAGTTGCGGTGCATCTCCCCGTGCCTCTATCAATATGGCGTTAGCCGCCCGTGCCTATGCTTTCCTGAAGCATCGCGGTTACGTAATTCCGGAAGATGTCCGTGCTATTTGTCCGGATGTGCTCCGTCACCGCATTGGCCTGAGCTACGAGGCAGAGGCTAATAATCTGACATCGGAAGAGGTAATTGCTGATATCCTGAACAAGGTTGAAGTACCGTAAAGAATGGAAACATCTGAAATAATTAAAAAGGTCAGGCAGATCGAAATCAAGTCCCGAGGCTTGAGCGCAAACATCTTCGCAGGAAGTTACAAAACAGCGTTCAAGGGACATGGCATGTCGTTTGCTGAGGTACGCGAGTACCAATACGGTGACGATGTGCGCGATATCGACTGGAACGTGACAGCCCGTCAGAATAAGCCTCATATCAAGATTTTCGAAGAGGAGCGTGAAATGACGGTTATGTTGCTCATCGATGTGAGTGGAAGCCGGGAGTTTGGCACTTCGATTCGCACCAAGCAGGAACAGATTACGGAAATTGCTGCTACCTTGGCTTTCAGTACCATTCAGAATAACGATAAAATCGGTGTCGTTTTTTTCAGTGACCGCATTGAGAAATATATTCCGCCGCAGAAAGGAAAGAAGCACGTGCTGGCTATTATCAGCGAGTTGCTTAAGTTCGAGCCTGTTCAGCGGGGGACCGACCTCGAAAAAGCTATCCGATATGTGAGCAACGCTCAGAAGAAGCGTTGTACGACTTTCCTGATCAGCGACTTCTGTGATGAGAAAGACTATCAGCAGGCTTTGACCATTGCCAGCAGCAAACACGATCTGGTGGCTATTCAGGTTTACGATCCTTGCGAAAAAACATTGCCTAATGTGGGTCTGATGCGTGTTGAGGATGCAGAGAGCCGTACGGAACGATGGGTGGATACCAGTTCGCGTAGGGTTCGCCACATGTATTCCGAGTGGTGGAACCGTATGGAACTGAAAATGAAGGAATCCTTCCTGCACAGCCGTGTCGATAACGTCTCTATTTCGACCGATGAGGATTTTGTTCCTGCACTTTTGACTCTATTTAAGAAACGTATATAATGAAAAAGTATATTGCGCTGTTTCTAACGTTTTTGACGGGAGTGCTCCTATTCCCGCCTTGCGCTAAGGCCGATTCGGCGAAGGCTGCCCTCGATACGACCTGGGCAGTGGTCGGTATGCCTCGCGTGCTTCACCTTGAGGTAACAGTACCGGAAGGAACCGATGTACAGTGGACCAAAGAGATTCAGCGAAACGGATTTCAGGCAAGGGATTTTGATGATCCTACCGTCCGATATAACCTTGAGTTCGGTCCGGATGTCAATTTCGGAATCGATACAGTCCGTCAGGGTAACATGATGACGTTGCAGCAGAATCTGCAGTTCTTTGCTTTCGACAGCGCTGTTATGGTTATCGAACCGTTCAAGTTCGTGCTGAACGGAAAGGATACGCTTGCTACCCCTTTGCTGGGCTTAAAGTGCGATCATCCGTTTGTTGAGGTGCCCGATAACACGGAGGCTATGCAAGATTTGAAACCAATCATGAAACCGGATCTGGTTATTTGGGACTATGTCTGGTGGATGGTTTGGGTTCTTCTGGTTATTGCTATTGCAGCTGCAGGCTACTATATCTGGCTTTATTTCCAGAAGCGTCGGGTGCAGACATCAGAAGAGCCGGTTTCGAAAGAGAATCTTTTGCCTCCGCATATAGTCGCACTGAAGGCTTTGCAGGATTTGGGCGAGAAAAAACTTTGGCAGGACGGTCAATACAAAGCGTTCTATACTGAGCTGACCGATATCCTGCGCCGTTACATAGAACGTCGTTATCAGGTTTCGGCTATGGAGCGTACCACCGATGAGATTATGTCCGAATTGGTAGAACTGACGGTCAGCCAGCGTTCGTCTTATAGCAACCTGCAGGAGGTGCTTCAATTGGCCGATTTTGTAAAGTTTGCCAAGTACGAACCTTTGCCTGACGAGAATCAGATGGCATTTATGAACTCCCGTCTGTTTGTCGAACAGACAAAGGAAACCGTAGTTGAAACTGCTGACAACACGCAGTCATCGAAGGAATCAACCTATAAAACAGAAGAAAATGACATTCGCTAATCCAGGATATCTGATTTTATTGATTCTGTTGGTGCCGGCTACAGGCTTTTATATATGGCGCCAGAAAAGAGCCAATGCAGCATTGCAGATGCCGTCGACCTTGCCGTTCCGTCATTTGCCCAGATCGTGGAAGGAATATCTGCGGCATGTGAATTTTGGACTTCTCCTTGCCGCGTTTGCGTTGTGCGTTGTAGTGATGGCTCGTCCGCAAAGCAGTGACAGTTGGAGTCAGAGCAGCACAGAGGGTATCGATATTGTTCTCACGCTTGATGTGAGTTATTCGATGCAGATTCAGGATTTCAAGCCCAATCGTCTGGAAGCTGCCAAAGACGTTGCTGCCAGTTTTATTTCCGGCCGGCCTAACGATAATATCGGAATGGTGGTTTTCGGAAAAGAGAGTTATACACTTTGCCCGATGACGAGCGATCATGCGGTTCTTGCCAATATGGTTCAGGGTATCAACTTCGATTTGATTGATGGAAGTCTGACGGCTATCGGTAATGGTTTGGTTACAGCTTTGAACCGTATCCGTAACGGAGAAGCTAAATCCAAGGTAGTTATCTTGCTGACCGACGGTTCGAATAATGCGGGAGATGTTTCTCCGAATGATGCGGCTTCGGTTGCCCAGTCGTTAGGAATCAGGGTATATACCATTGGCGTGGGTACGGATAAGGAGTTTGAAATGACCACAGGTTACGATATTTTCGGTCGTCCGGTCAAGCAGACTATCAAGCCGGATTTGGATGAAGATCTGCTGAAGAATATGGCCAAGAATACGGGAGGCCGTTATTTCCGTGCCACATCGAAGGATAAGCTGACTGCCATTTTCGAGGAAATTGACAGGATGGAGAAAACCAAGCTCAGTGTACGGGAGTTCACCCGGAAGGATGAGGAATTTCTTCCTTTCGCCTTGCTCGCAATTCTGTTCCTGGCACTTCATGTAGTGTTACGTCAAACGATTCTGAAGAATATTCCAAGTTGACAATATGGAAAACAATTTAGATAATTTCCGATTTGCAAATCCGGAACTGTTATGGCTGCTGCTTGTAGTGGTGGTTCTGGCAGTTATGTTTGTCTGGGCGAACTATCATTCAAAATCATTGCTTGCCCGTTTTGGCGACATAGCCCTGCTTCGGCCCCTGATGCATGGTGTGAGCCACAAGAAGCGTAATCTGAAATTCATTTTACAGATCATTGCATTGGTCTGCCTGATTGTGGCTGCAGCACGCCCGCAGTTCGGTTCGAAAATTGAAACTGTCAGGAAAGAAGGCATCGAAGTGATGGTTTGTCTTGACATTTCCAACAGTATGTTGGCCCAGGATATTGCTCCGAGCCGTTTGGAAAAAGCTAAGCGAATGCTGGTCCGCTTGCTCGATAAGATGCAGAACGATCAGGTCGGACTCATTGTATTTGCAGGCGATGCGGTTGTTCAGTTGCCTATTACGAACGACTATGTTTCAGCCAAAATGTTCCTCGAGTCTATTACACCCGATAACATTTCGGCCCAGGGTACTGCCATCGGTGCAGCCATTAATCTGGCAGTTCGCAGTTTTTCTCCAAAAGAGGAAAGCAGCAAGGCAATCGTACTCATTACCGATACAGAGAATCACGAAGACGATGCTGCCGGAGCAGCAGCTTCTGCTTTCGAGAAAGGTATTCCGACACATGTAATAGGAGTGGGATCAACGCAAGGAGCCATCATCCCCGATGGTACAGGCCGCATGAACAGTCCACGCAAGGATGCGCAGGGCAACCCGATTACTACACGTTTGGACGAAACCATAGCCCGGCAGGTTGCCGAATCCGGACATGGTGTTTATGCACATGCCGACAACAGCAATTCTGCCATCAATACCGTTATCGAATCATTACATCAGCTGAAGAGTTCGGAACTCGAAAGTCATGTGTATGCTGAGTATGACGATCAGTTCTTCTGGTTCGTTCTGGTTGCGATGCTTTGTTCGCTGGCCGATTTGTTTGTGATTGATCGGGCCAATGCGTATCTTTCAAAAATTCAATTGTTCCAATGAAAAGTTTTTCCGTTATATTTTCCATATGGATGTTTTTGACGTTCTTGCCGCTTCATGCAGATGGGCAGCGGCAAGTGCGCAGTCTGGATCGCAGTGGAAATGCCAACTATAATGACAGCCTTTACCACGATGCAGAAATGGACTATCGTCGGGCTTTGTCCATCAATCCTACTGACAGTGTGGCCCGTTTCAATCTGGCAACCACTTTGATCAGACAGCATGATCAGGCTAAATTGGCCGAAGCCGACAGTTTGCTCACAGGGTTGATTGTTGAGGCAGAACAGACCGGCAACCGTCAGCTCAGCGCCCGAAGTCTGTATCAGAAAGGCGAAATTGCCATGATGGTTCAGCAGTATCAGCAGGCAGCCGATGCCTTCAAGGAATCGCTGAAGCGCAATCCCGGTGATAACGATGCCCGCTTTAACTATCTGTTGGCGAAACGGCAGCTGGACAAGCAGAATCAGGATCAGAATCAAGACCAGAACCAGCAGGACCAGCAGAATCAGGATCAGCAACAGCAACAGAATCAGGATCAGCAGGACCAGGATCAAAATCAGGATCAGAACCAGCAGGACCAGCAGCAGAACCAGGATCAGCAGCAACCCGATAATCAGGACCAGAACCAGATGTCGGAAGATCAGCGTCAGTCCATTCTTGAGCAGAATGAACGGGAAGAGAAGGAGACTCAAGCCAAGGTGATGCGCCGTCAGCAGGAACAGGATAAGGATAAGGAGCGTGAACGTCAGATTCAACTCCAGAACGGAACCCTGAAAGATTGGTAAGCCGTTGCCAGACTCTTTCTCATCTATTGATAAATACGTAACTAACAAGAAGAAAATTCAAGTATGAAGAGATTTCTTTCAGTCTTAGTAATATGGATATTTGCCGTTGGGCTTACATGGGCGCAAGTAACCTTGAAGGCCAGCGTGCAAGGAGGTAATACGGTTGAAGCCGGAACACGCTTCCAGGTGGAGTTCGAGCTTTCGGCCACATGCGATAATTTTGAATGCGATTTATCGGATTGTGGCATTCGCGTTATCAGCGGTCCTTTCTCATCTTCATATATGTCGCGTTCTGTTGTGAATGGGAAGTCGGTGGTATCGAACACCACTACCTATACTTATATAATGATAGCCGATAAGGAAGGAACTTACACCATCCCTGCAGCCAAAGCTGTTTCGGGCGGCAAGAACTACACCAGCAAACCTATTTCGCTGAAGGTCGTTGCTGCGGATCCGTCTAAGAAGCAGACTCAGAGCTCAAGCCGTCAGAGTCGGAGCAATTCGACTGCTACTTCAGCCATTGACAAAGACGATATTGTGCTGGTTATGGATCTGTCGAAGAATTCAGTTTACGAAGGTGAGGCCTTGGTGGCTACATTGAAGGTCTATTTCAGGAATCAGAATCTTGCATCGCTGAACGATGTGAAGTTCCCCGATATGGAAGGATTCACAGCACAGGAGATGGATTTGGGTGACGATGTTCAGGCTACAACCGAAGAGTTCCGCGGTAGTGTCTATCGGGCTTACCCGGTACGTCAGTGGTTGCTTTTCCCGCAGCATTCAGGCGATATCTATATCAAACCGGGTTCGTTAACGGCTATTGTACAGGTTTATACCGGACGTCGCAGTTTTTGGGACGATCCCTTCAATGTATATCAGAATGTACAGGTTCCGATCACCAGCGCAGAACGGTTGGTGCGGGTTAAGACAATGCCATCCGGCAAACCCGCTTCATACATGAATGCGGTAGGCGACTTTTCCGTAAAATCCGAACTGACGGCTGATAAGGTCAAGGCGAACGACGCCGTTATTTATCGTCTGACGATAGAGGGTACAGGCAATCTCAAGTACGTGCGGGAGCCGCAACCGGAGTTCCCCGCCGATTTTGAAGTTTATGATCCCAAGACAGATTTGAAGTCACGTGTCGGCCGAAACGGAATAACCGGTAAAAAGATTATAGAATATACCATTATTCCCCGATTTGCCGGAAGCTTCACCATTCCGCCTGTCGAGTTCAGTTATTTTGATACCAAAGCCGGCAAATATGTGACCCGAACCACACAAGCGTTCCCGCTCGAAGTTGAAAAAGGAGTCGGCGATTCGTCAGCCGGCGGTTCCGGAAGTATTGATTTCTCGGGAACGAATCAGGAGCGGATCAAGGTACTTGGCAGCGATATCCGTTATTTGCATGCTATCGATGCCGATAGTCTGAAATCCGACG
>JAGBQS010000159.1 GCA_017632695.1 Bacteroidales bacterium | reverse complement strand
TCGGTTAATTATCGTCTGTGGTCCATTAAGCAGCAGGGGCTTCTGGATGCCATCAGTTCTTCGGGCGACGGTGAGACACAGGAATCTGCCATTCACGTTATCAGCGTTGAGCATGAATACGAAATCCTGAGCCGTATGGGTCTTCAAGTTGTTAAGGACTCCATCATCGACAACCGAACCGAATATCTGAAAGTGAAGGAAAATGCCGAAAATATACAGGGCATCTACTTTATCTTCGACGCTGCAGCCAACGTTTATCGCAAAAAATACGAATAAACAGATCTGCCTGATCAGAGTTATCGGTACCTGACATGCAGATTCAGCCGAATGGGCAGATGATCGCTGAATCCCCCTTCGTACTGATAACCATAATACGAACGCTTGGGACGATGTCCCAGATGCGTATAGTCCTCGACCAACAGATAAGGATGGCTGATAATCCGGACGGAATCAACCCAAAGGCGACACGAAGAAAAGCTGTCGGCCTGCTGAGGTTGGTTCCGTATTGTTTTTCCTTCCGGAAGCAAACCCTGATTTACCCAGAACTGATCCAGAATCGACCATTGTCCCTGATATTTGTGCGTTCCGATGCTGCGTTTCAGCCGGAACAGATCGCTTTGAAGTGAATCCATAAGGTTGTAAAGCCCGTTACCGAACTGCATGTTCCTGCGCAGCAAGCGGGTATCGGGCGAATCGTTCATATCGCCCATGACGAGCACATGCGGGTGCAGGCGAAGTTGATCCAGACTGTCACACAGCTGACGGATTGTCCGATGCGCAGCACTACGCTTGGGGGCGCTGAACCGGGTTCCTCCCAACCGGCTGGGCAAATGACATACAACGACATCGAGCGTATCCCCACCCACCACACGTCCCCAGGCATGAAGCAAGTCGCGCGTCGGACGGCTACCCTTAGGCAAGGGTATCTTCAGGGCTTCCCAGCCAAGCAACCGGAAGTCGGTCGGCTGGTAGAGCAAAGCGACATTCACGCCCCGGACATCGTCGCATCGGGTAATCACATAACTGTACTCCCAACGCCATAGCGCGGTACCTTTTACCAATCTGTGCAGCACACTGTCATTCTCAACCTCAGCCAGACCAATAATACTGATTGGCTTCCCCTCTCCGGCATCCACTATTACTTTGGCAAGACCAACCAGTTTCTCGTACTGGCGGTAAGACGTCCAATGCCTGCTGCCCTGAGGCGTAAACTCATCGTCCTGCGTCAAAGGGTCATCGCTCAAGTCGAAAAGATTTTCACAATTATAAAAAAGAATTGCGTGTTCTGTTTCATGAAAGGGCTGCAGGTACGTATTATTATCTGTATTCCCGGCTATAACAGGGAGCACTCCTTCCGTCTGACCCAAAACGGGACGAAACAGGCTGCACAAAGTAAATAATAAGACAACAGAATAACGATAAAAAAAGTTTCTCATAACAGGAATTCTATCAGAACATCAACTAATGGCCAAAAACAAAAAAAGAAGGGAAAGCACATTAAAACCTTCCCTTCTTAAAATTTTATCTTGCTTATCGAGCTTATGCCTCAGCAGGAGCCTCAGCAGCCTCTTCAGCAGGTGCTTCAGCAGCAGCTTCCTCAGCAGCCTTGGCAGCAGCCTCTTCGGCAGCCTTGGCAGCGAGTTCGGCACGCTTGGCAGCAACAGCCTCAGCCTTAGCCTTCTTAACGGCAACCTCAGCTTCAGCAGCAGCAACAGCAGCTTTCTTGGCAGCTTCAGCCAGACCAGATACCTTAGCGGCAATCTTAGCCTGCTTGGCAGCCTTCCAAGCGTCGAACTTAGCCTGAGCCTGAGCCTCAGTCAGAGCACCCTTCTTGATACCACCACGAAGGTGCTTCATCAGGAGAACGCCCTCGTACGAGAGGATCTTCTCGGTTGTAAGAGTTGGCTGAGCGCCAGTTTCTACCCAATAGAGGGCGCGCTCGAAGTTAATGTCGATAGTAGCAGGATTCGTGTTTGGATTGTAAGTACCGATCTTCTCAATATACTTACCATCACGTGGCGCTCTGCTATCTGCGACTACGATTGAATAGAAAGCGTAGTCTTTGTGACCATGTCGTGCAAGACGGATCTTTGTAGCCATTTCGCAAATTGATTTTAGGGGTTAATACTTGCTTCTCCAAGCAGGACAATTCCTGAATTTTCAACGAATTGCGAGCGCAAAGTTAGTGTTTTTCTCCGAAACCGGCAAATATTTTTCAAGAAAATCGCATTTTTGGATATTTTTTTTTGATTTCCGCTTAAACCTTTCTGATTTTGTCACGTCATAATGGCAAACGAAACCAATTACAACATCAATATAAACGTTTAACATTTTTACAGCAATGAAGAAAAGTTTGTTTCTTACAGGTCTTTGCCTGATGATGAGTGTGGCCCTCATGGCCCAGGGTAACCAGAACAACGGACAGCGCCAGATGCGCCAGATGCGCCAGATGGATGCCGTAGTAGATACTGCAGTGATTAACCACATGAACCTCGATGCCCAAGTGCTTGAAAAGGTTTACAAATTACAGGAAAGCAAAAAGGCTGAACAGGAAGCCATGATGAAAGAGTCGCGTCCACAAAAGGGACAGCGTATGTCGGACGCAGAGCGCAAGGCCATGCAGGAAAAACGGGAAGCCTTTAACGCAAAGTATCGCAAGGAATTACGTGAGTTGCTGGGTGATGAGACATACATCCTCTATCTCGAGAAACAGGTTGACCGTAACAGTGCCCGTCAGTTCATGATGCGTCCTATGCAGAACAATCGCGGCCAGCAGGGCGGCGGTCAGCGTCAGGGTGGCGGCTTTGGCGGTAACGGAGGCTTTGGCGACGACTTCTAAAGGACAATCCCGTTCCAGAAACGGAACGGCAACGCAATAAATTGATAGATAATTATATAAGTTTATGTGTTTCGAGAATTATCATAATAGGGATTTCGCTTTTTTTCGAAAAAGGTATGTATTCCGGGAATCGGATTGACAACCTGAGAACCGGAATATAAAAAATGTTCTTGAAATAGGGATTCACTATATTCATTCCAGAGAAAGCGAGAGCCGGAGGATTAGTCCCCCGGCTCTTTTTGTTTCTGTTTTCCGAAAACTCTTTTCCCGGACCTCATGATCCCGCTCTCAGACCTTGAACATTTTCGGGATCGGCAACTCAAAGCGAAGGTTCTCGCGAGTGATGGGATGGAAGAACTGAAGCACGTAATTATGAAGCATCAGACGTCCGCAAGGATTGGTCTTGGCTCCGTATTTACGGTCGCCGGCTATGGGACAGCCAAGGTCGCTCATGTGCACGCGAATCTGGTTCTTACGTCCCGTCAGCAACTGGATGTCCACCAGGCTGTATCCTCCGTTATCCGACAAAACTTCATAGCGAGTAACCGAAAGCTTCCCCTTTTCGGGATCCTGCGTACTATAAACCTTCATGGCCGAGTTTTCGGCCAGATAGCTCTTGACCTCACCCTTACTTTCTGCCGGAACACCTTCGCACACAGCAACATAACGGCGTTCCACGACGTAGCTTGTCCACGAGTCGCGGAACAGCTGCTGCACATAACTGTTCTTGGCAAAAATTAGGATGCCCGAAGTGTACTGATCCAGCCGATGGCACACGAAGGCGTGGCTATGACCATCGGAGGCGTACAGATAATCGTCCACAATCTTCTGAGCGGTCTTTTCTTTATTATTGCCGGCAGGAACGGTTAGCAGACCGGACTGCTTCTCGATAACCACCAGATCGTCATCCTCGTACATCAGACGGACCATCCGGCTGCTGAGAGTCAGGAACGGATGCGTAAAATTGATTACCACCTCGTCGCCGGCATTGAGTTCCTGATCGAACTGCGTAGTAGGCTGCCCGTTCACTTTTACGTGGCTATGAGCAAGTACGGATTTGATGTCTGTGCGCGAACGGGGTGCCAGCACCTGCATCAGGAAAGGAAGCAGGGTGGTCTGTTCCGACGGGCGGAATACTTCTATATGGTCAGGCTTGTTTGCCGGTCGCCTGCGATTGGACGTTTTCATCGTTGTTTTAATAGTTTGATTAATCAATATCGGGGTTTTTCGGCGCAAAGTTACACATTTTTTTGAAAATATTTGGCCAATACGAGATTTTTTTTTACATTTGCGCAATAATAATGAGCTTTTATCTGCAATGAAGGCAAAAAAAATGCACAAAGAGGGCTCAGCTACACTCATCACATTTGCTGCTGTTGTAGTCTTAGCCGCTATCATCTTATATATATCAAATGCGCCCGTTTGGGTGGATGCCGTGGTCATGGTCCCTTTGCTGGTGGTTTACGGCATCGTTATCAACTTTTTCCGCTATCCGCCACGCACGTTCCGCGGCGACATGCTGCATGATGTCATCGCACCAAGCGACGGCACCATTGTGACCATCGAGGAGGTGACGGAACCGGACTACTTCAAGGACAGGCGCATACAGATCTCGATATTCATGAGCGTTACGAACGTACATGCCCAATGGTGTCCGCTTAATGGCGATATCCTGAAGGTGACGCACGAGGACGGCCGCTTCAAGAAAGCCTACCTGCCGAAATCGAGCAACGAGAATGAACGCTCAACCATCGTCATCAAGAGCGATGCCGGACCGGTTATCATGATGCGTCAGGTAGCCGGAGCCGTAGCCCGTCGTATTGTAACCTACCTGGAGGCTGGCGAGAGATCGGAAATCAACGGAGAACTGGGTTTCATCAAATTCGGTTCACGCATCGATGTATTCCTGCCTGTAGGTACCGAAATTACGGTCAAGATAGGTGATAAAGTGAAGGGCAACATTTCGACCATCGCCAAGATTTAAGCCCGTAACCCTAAATTTGCAAACGTGAAACTTATCAATCTTCCCAACATAATTACCTGCTGCAACCTCCTTTGCGGTTGTATGGCGGTATTCTTCGGACTGAACGGAGAGGTTGGCACAGCCAGCCTGTATATTATATTAGGTGCGGTATTCGATTTCTTTGACGGAATGACCGCCCGTCTGCTCAACATTTCCGGTCCCATCGGCAAGGAACTCGATTCCCTGGCCGATATGGTAACTTTCGGCGTAGCGCCCTCGGTACTCTGCTACCAGATTCTCGGGTCCTATACCCTGCCTTACGGCTGGCTTCCTTTGCTTGCCTTTGTGATGGCAGCATTTTCAGCCCTTCGCCTGGCTAAGTTCAACTGCGATGAGCGCCAGTCGCTCTCGTTCATCGGCCTGCCTACCCCTGCCAATGCGCTCCTCTGGATAGGTTTTATCCATCTGAACGCTATCGGCCTGATTCACGAGGCGCTTAACGGCTGGTATTACTTGGCTGCAATGTTTTTGCTCTCGTGGCTCCTCATCAGCGAGGTTCCGATGTTCTCGCTCAAGATCAAGTCCGGACACATGGGCTGGGCCGAAAACAAGGTGCGCTATTCGTTCCTTGCGGCTTGTGCCGTCATTTTTGCCGCCACAGCCATTGCCGGTCCCGAATACTTCAAGGCCAGTCCGGCCTATATCATCCTTCTGTACATCATCCTGAGTGCCGTTTCGGCCAAGAAACAATAACCCGTCATGCTTTATCTTGTAGGCTGCGTCGTTGTCCTGCTCTTTATAGCGCCGGTTGTTGCTTTGGCGATTTTCCGCACGGTAGCCAACACCTTGGGTACTATTGTGCTGGGAGTGTACTATTCGGTCCGGGATTTCTTCCACAACCTGTTCGCGCCCAAGCCCGTCGAATCGGACATCGACAACCCCGATTACTTTGTCGAGACTACCGAGAAACCCAAGTTGTACAACAAGGACGATGGTGAATATACTTCGTTTAAGGAACTTCATTAACAAACCGGAACAATGAATATCGCTGCCATATCTACGCCTCCCGGAATGGGCGGAATAGCTGTAATCCGGGTAAGCGGACCGCAGTCCGTACAACTCGTCGGCCGCCACTTCTCCCCTTTCAACCCCAAGCACCAGCTCGATAACCGTACAACGCATACGGTTACCTTCGGCCGTTTTCTGGACGCTGCGGGCGAGGTGCTCGACGAGGTAGTCTGCACGCTCTTCCGGGCTCCGCATAGCTTTACGGGCGAAGATGTGGTCGAGATTTCGTGTCACGGGTCAGTCTATATCCAGCAGCAGATCCTTCAGACTCTCCTGGCCGAACCGGATATCCGGTTGGCCGAACCGGGCGAATTTACGCGTCGTGCGTTTGCCAACGGACGCATGGACCTCACACAGGCCGAAGCTGTTGCCGACCTCATAGCCTCGCAAAACGCCGCCCAGCATCGCATCGCTTTGTCGCAGATGAAGGGCTCGGTTTCCCGCCAGCTCGACCGCTTGCGCGACCAGTTGCTCGAACTCACCTCGCTGCTGGAACTCGAGCTCGACTTCAGCGAGGAGGATGTCCTTTTTGCCGACCGCAGCCAGCTCCTTTCCATAGCTCATTCCATCGATGATGAGGTGTGCCGTCTTTCCGGTTCCTTTGCAGCCGGCAACGCTATCAAGAACGGCATCCCGGTAGCCATTATCGGAGCCCCGAACGTGGGCAAATCCACCCTGCTGAATGCACTGCTGAAGGACGATCGCGCCATTGTGAGCGACATTCAGGGCACTACCCGCGACCTCATCGAAGATACCATCACCCTGGGCGGCTTCCTGTTCCGCTTCATCGATACTGCAGGCATCCGTTTTACCGACGATCAGATTGAACTTCTCGGCATCGAACGTTCGCGCAATGCAGCCCAGCGTGCCCAGATCATTCTGCTGATGACCGAACCCGGAGTTGCTTTTCCCGAACTCGAGACCCGCCCGGATCAGACCGTCATCCGCATCGAGAACAAAACGCCCAAGTTCCAGGCCCTTCATGGCATCGGTCTGCCAGAACTCGAGGAACAGCTTATCAGTATCGCACGGCAGACGCAGGGTGCCGATGGCAACATCCTTATCACCAACCTCCGACACAAGAAAGCGCTCGATCAGGCTCACCACGATATTCAGACCGTCATCCGCGGCCTCGATGCCCACCTCTCCGGCGACCTCGTTGCCGAAGATCTCCATGCCGTCATCGAATCGCTCAACACCATCCTCGGACGCTCCATTACCAGCCAGGAGACCCTTAACAACATCTTTTCGCATTTCTGCGTCGGAAAGTAGATTTTGCACAATGAAGACGTTAGGAAACATCATCTGGGTCATATTCGGAGGCTTGCACATAGCCTTGGAGTATTTCATCGCCGGACTGGTGCTGATGCTAACTATCATCGGCATCCCCTTTGGCTTGCAAAGCATGAAACTGGGTATGCTGGCCATCTGGCCGTTTGGTACGAAAGTGAAATGGAAGCCATCGCAGCCTGGCTGTCTGAGCATCTTCATGAATGTGCTGTGGTTCTTTGTAGGCGGCATCTGGATATGGCTCACTCACATCTTCTACGGTCTCATATTCTGCATTACCATCATCGGCATCCCATTCGGAAAGATGCACTTTAGGCTGGCAAAGCTGGCCCTTTCACCTTTTGGAAAAGAATTAGGCTAACACCTCAATGTTTAACTGGGTTTAATAAATTGTCAGCATAGTTTAAGCGAGTTTAAATTCCGTGCCAGTTTGACTTCAGCGATTGTCATTCTGGCAC
>JAGBQS010000158.1 GCA_017632695.1 Bacteroidales bacterium | reverse complement strand
AGTGTATCTAAATAGTTCTCCACAAACTATATCTTGCTAATGATATTGCGGTTTAAGTTATAGATATAAACGGTTTCCGTACGCTGTAAGCCGCGTGGTCGTTTCCGTTCTCAGAATCTGAAGCCTACGGTAAGATCCCAGTGGAGGGAGCGGGTCTTCAGGTCAACGTGGTCAGCCGAAACGGCGCCGAAGTTGGCATCGTTGGTCATGGTTACCACACCGTTGTTGTCGATGTTGTAGAGCGCATCGGTAGTCGGGTAGGCTGCCAGTAGTTCATTCTGGGTATGGTGCATGAAGGAAAGGTCTACAAACCAGGTCTCGCCATGCCAGCCCATACCGGCTGTGATGTACTGCTGGTTGTCGAGCAGGGTGTAGTTCGGCTTGGTCGTTGAATCGAACAGCAGGGTGTTGTCATCGCCGAAGTAACCGTTGCTCCAGCCGCGCGATTTGCCGGGATTGTCCATCAGATCCTTTTTGTATGGAGAAGTCTTGTAGGCATATCCGCCGCGAATGCTGAAGTGATCCGTTACCCGATATTCCACACCGGCCTTGAAGGTGTGCTGCATGGTGCAGAAATCCTCGAAGCAGCTGTTGACGTCTTCATAAATGTCGATGCCGTCATCTTCGTCTTCGGCCACCTTGTACTTCTGTGAGGTGAAGTCCTTGGCATCCCATTCCAGACTCAGCAGCGCCTTGTTGCCAAGCACCCAGGCTGTACTGAGCTGATACTCCCATGGCGAGAAGTATTTGTAGCGGTACTCGTAGGTCTCTCCACCTGAGTATTTGCCTTCGAGTCGGGTATCTTCGGTCGTCATTTCGCCCATATAGAAGTCCTTCATGTTATACCATGTAGGGGTGTGGACGGCTACACCGATGCGCCAGCTATCGGACGGTTTGATCAGGATGCCTCCCTTGAGTCCGACGCCCGATCCCTTGGTCTCCAGATCGTTGTGATACTCGGTGTACGATCCTTGTCGGCTGATGTCATAATCTTCGTCCATGCGGGTGGTGATGGTCGAGTTGAAGTCGGCGATGCTGAGCGTTAAACCGGCATAGAAGAAGTCTTCCCAGTTACCCGAGAAGTTAATGTTGTACTCGTCATTGCGGTTGCGTTCGGTAACAAGCATCTGCTGGTAGCTTGGCAACCCTTCGTGCTGGTCATACGACTCTACGCCGTCGCCCAGAACCGTGTTGCCGGCTCCATCGGTTGTCCTAACCTGATCGATGGCATAGCAGTCGTAGGCATAGATGGTTGTGAGCGGGAAGGAAGAATCGTCCCATCCTCCCTTCGACAAGTAATCAGGATTGCCATACTGTCCGGCAGCTAACAGGGCGTTGTTGGCACGGTTGGCCAGATAGGCTCCGAACGAGCTGATAGGCTGGTTCTGGAACATCTTGTAGCGGCGTGTCAGGCCGGCGCTGTGGTTAAAGCCGATGCCGACGTTGAAATTCACCAGATGCTTTGCGTTATCGGTCTTGAACGAGATGACATAGCCCAGGTTGCTGACCGATCCGTCGGTCTTCCGGATGTCGGTATTCAGGGAACCGTTTACTTCACTGTGGGCGAATGTGAGGTTCGGTGTGATGGAGAGCTGGCTGGTGCCTCGATAAATTCCCATGCCGGCAGGATTATCGGTCATGGCCGACGGGTCGCCGCCCAAAGCGCCGAATGCGCCTGCCATACTGCGGTAACGTGCTGTTCCGGTAATGTCGGTCGAACCGAACCGGGTTCCATCCACTACGTTCTGGGCGCTCAGAGGAAGCACCGACAATGCCAACAAGGCAAATATATATCGTTTCATATTGCTATACTATTTTAAATTATAAAGAGCCTGAATGATTAACGGCGTCCGCCGCGTGAGCCGCCTCCGGAACTGCCTCCGCGAGAACCGCCACCACTGTAGCTTGAACTGCTGCGCGTTGAAGAACCTCCGCTATAGCTGGAACTGCTTCCGCTGCTGTAACTGGATCGGGTTCCGCTGCTGTAACTGGAGCTGCTTCCACTGCTATAGCTGCCGGATGACCCTGAACTGTAACTGCCCGACGAACTGCGATAGGAGCCGGAAGAACTGCTGCCGGAAGAACTGCTACGGGCACTGTTGGCTACGCGCTGGCGGGTAACATTGGTCGAACTGGTCCGATTGTTGGCTGCTGCGCTGCCTGAAGTTCCGGTTGTGGCAGAACCGCGGTTACCGCTGTTGCGGGTTGTGTAACTGTTGTTTGTAGAGGCGCGTGTGCCGGTTGAAGACGACCGTGTGCCGGTTGATGCCGTTCCTGTTGTGGCGTTAGCCGAACGGTTACCCGAGGCCACGGCGTTGCGGGTCACTGAGCCTGATCTTGCCGAACCGGATTCGGCCCGTGTGCCCAGATTGCTTACGCCCGAGCGTGTACCTAAATTATTGGCTTTACGCGTTGAACCGGTAGCTGCGGCGCCGCGGTTGCTGCCCGAGCGGTAGCTGCGGTTAACGTTGGCGCTTGCAAGCTGACCGCGTCCGGTATTGGTGCGGTTACGGAAGTTTCCGCCCATGTTGTTGCGAGGTCCGCGGTTGCGATGTTCGGCGTAATGATGGGAGCCTCCTCCGCCGTAATAGAATGCCGGTTCATAGTAGTGGTGGTAAGGAGCCCAATATGGGTTGTACCAGCCACCGTACCAGCCGCAGTAATAGCCGTAGTCCCAGCAACCCCACCAGCTGCCCCAATGCCATCCGAAACTTGGCGTGCAGTACCACCCGGGATCCCAGTAGCAATAATCCCAATAGAACGGATCGTAATAGGCTACGTCGTACCAGGGACTGTAGGTATAATAACTGAACAATGGGTTATGGAAGCGGCGGATTCGGTCGCTGTAGTCATAGGTGCCTACAATAATCACTTTATCCACCTTCGTAACGCCTGTTTTGTCGGTATATGCCATCTTTCCGTCGCTGCTGATGTGCAGGGTCGGTATGATGCTGTCATTGGCAGTAGCGGTCTCTTCGTCCTCATCGCCGCAAAGTGTTGATGATGTAACAGGATCCGAAGTCTGCTGCTGTGTGGCCGAAGTGCCGGTAACCTTTATTCCCCGACGGTTATAATCGTCAACGTCCCAATCGTCGTTGGCATTTGTTGACCATTCCGTCGATTCGGCTTCCTTATAAACAGCCTTCTTGGCATTTGACTTGCTGTAATAGATGTCGTCCTGAGCGGATAAAACCGTTGCCAATGGGAGCGTCAAGGCGACAGCCATCGAGGTAAGAATCATCTTTTTCATAGTCGTATGTTTTGAATTCCTTTTGTCTTTTAGACTTTTTTGGCATAAAGAAGTTTAATTTGTCCTAAATATGGGCTATTTTCGACTTCAGAATGCAAAAAAAGTCTTTTGACGCCACAAAGGTATGAATTATTTTGTAACTTTGCGCACGGAACAGGCAGTTTAACAATTTTTTTTAGTCATTTTTCACCGAAATGGGATTTTATTCAAACGAAATGCAGTAAAAAGACCCTTCTTTCGGCAAAAACGATCCTATAAAATGTAAATTTTAACACTCGGAAATGAATTATATTGAAGTAAATCTGGTCCCGGACCCGTTCAACGAGGCGTATGCCGACGTTCTGGCAGCCGAACTGGCACCTTTGGGGTTCGATAGTTTCAGTACGGAGGATGATTGCCTGAAGGCATATTGTCCGCAGAATCTGTTCGATGCAGCTGCGTTGCAGGCTTGTATCGATCAGTTTGCCTTGCCTGATGTGACTGTCCGCTGGACGTCGCAGGTAGTCGAGACGCAGAACTGGAACGAACAGTGGGAAAACGAGAATGCCCTGACGCCTATTGCTTTCGGCGATCAGACCATTACCATACATCCGCACATGTCGTTCGGCAGCGGTCACCATGAAACGACCTCGCAGCTGCTTCAGGAAATTCTTTTGCTTGATTTGCAGGGGAAGCGGGTGCTCGATATGGGAACCGGTACCGGTGTTCTGGCTATTGCCTGTGCCATGCGGGGCGCGGAAGTTCGCGCCATCGAGATTGACGATTGGGTGGCTGCCAACGCGGAGGATAATGTGCTGATGAACGAAATGGCAGGCCGCGTCCGTGTGGAGTGCGGCGATGCATCCCTGTTGGCCGACGGCTCCCGTTATGATGCCGTTCTGGCCAACATCAACCGCAATGTCCTGCTTGCCGATATGCCGGCCTATGTGGCCGATATGAATCCGGGGGGCATCCTGCTTATGAGCGGCTTCTACGAGGAGGATGTGCCTTCTATCCGCCAGTGTGCGGAGCGTCTCGGTCTGACCTATCATTACCACCATAGCCAAAACAACTGGGTGGTTATCCGGTTCGGACTGTAGCGAACAAGGCAACTTGGAAAACTATCTGTTAAATCGTCCTGTTGCCCAGGGAATATACCTGTATGTAAACCATGTCAGTAGCGTTGCCAGCAGATAAACAGGTATTAAAACGATTATAACCTGTAAATAGATTCCCTTATAAGAGAAACCGATCCTATCGGCTAAAACTGACATGGTTAACGGAACTCCTCCACAAAGGAAATAATATACGATGACATGACTTCCCATCCATGATACAGGTTTTATATCAGGAAGCAGTTGGCAGAGCCTGGTAATAAGCAATATCGCTAACAGGTTATCAATTATGAATACGGGATAGTTGTCAATATCGGCAGATCCGAAATAACAGTAGACGTCATATCTTGCGATAATCCATTTTGAAATAAGGAACAGAACGAAGAATAGGATATAGAGATATAATGGAATCCGGCTGATAACACTTTCCTTTTGATGGTAAAGATAACCTATATAAAGGAATGAGATGGCTAAGAGTCCTTCCATGATGCTCCAATAATTATGAGCAAGCATTGTTCCGTTACCGGTCAATAAGATAACAGCAGTCAGGGATAATATGACTCCTATCGGTAATATCCATTTGTATTGTTTACTAAGATGTAATAATATGGAGAATATAATCTCGGCTGTGGCTAAAGCGGTAATGAACCAGGATTGCCTGCCTAAGACAATACTCAAGATGCTGTCACCGATTGAGACAAAAGTTCCATGGGTCAATGCCTTTGGAAGAGCAATGACAGACATGAATATAAAGTAAGGCAGGATAATGGTTTTTAATACAGACCGCAGTTTGTATCGCAGATTAAAAGGGGTTTCTTTATAAAACAGGTAGCCGGATATGAAAAAGAAAGTACAAAGTGAGTTGTCAACAAAGAACCGATAGTCTATGATGGCTTCCCCTGTATAATATATCTCAGTATGATGAACCAATATGGCCAGCATACAGAAACCGCGTACCAGGTCTATCCATATTTTGCGCTTACCGGTCATTATTTTCAGACATTCTTTGCTAAGACGGAATTTACAGGGAATACCACATTCTGCATCGGGCAGAAGCATCAGTCCATGTGGAACATCTCGGGAAGCGGGATGCTGACGGGACTGTTGTCAGGATTGGTCTTCATGATGTCGGCCATATAGGCCCACCACTTCTGGCAGATTTCGGTTGCGCCCAGATCCTGACTGCCGCCTTCGCCCTCCAGTTCCTGATAGGCGAAAAGGGTGTCGGTATCTTCGTCCAGATAGATGCTGTAGTTGCGCACGCCGGCTTCGGAAAGCAGGCGGCGAAGTTCCGGGAACAGGTTCTGGTGACGTCGTTTGTATTCTTCTTTCATACCTGGGTTCAGGTACATCTTGAATGCTTGTCTTTTCATATCGTCAGGGTATTAATTATTTGCATTTGTTGCGCGGCGAGAGCTTCATGCCTTCGCCGAAGAAAAAGCCGGGTTGGGTCGGCTGGTTATAGCCCACATTCTCGACAGCCAGTCCGAGCCGGTAGGGAATGTCTTGCAGGAAGGAGTTGAAGCGGTACTCTGTAGGGTAGGGCGTCAGGAAAAGGTAGATGTGCTCGTTGTCCGTAGAGCGGAGCAGAACCTCTTCGCGCCAGTCGCCCAGAATATCGCCTTGCAGGCACGGAACCGACTTGGTGCCGTTATTGCTGCTGACACCCAGAAAACTCGTCAGCAGTTCAATCTGCCGGGTCTTCCAATTGTATTTGGTGATATAGGTCTTATCGAGCAGTTCGCGGAGCAGATCGCCGTCCCACCAGTTGCCCATGTTCTGCGACAGGCGTTTGGGCGATGCAATCTTCCGGCCATTCACGTCGCGGATGCCGTCGGTACAGATTGACCACATCTCCATACCCTTGTTGGTCGGGTCGATGTCGGCAGCCATACAGCGGCCGCAGTCGCCCACAAACGGAATCTGAAAAAGAATCTCACCCGTACGGGCATCGCGGTAGGTAGACCCGGTACCCTTCACTTCGTGGCATTGCCACAGCATGATGCGGTCATCGTCGGGAAGGAAACACGAGACATGCATGGCATCGCCGTGTCCGAGTCTGGTGGAATAAAGGCCTTGTCCGTTATGGTCGATGGTACAGGAGCCGTAGATGACCTCGTCCAGACCGTCGGCATCCACATCAATGACATGCAGCGAGTGATTGCCCTGTCCGCTATAATCGCTCCAACCGTCGGCAAAACTGTCAAAGAACCAGCGTT
>JAGBQS010000157.1 GCA_017632695.1 Bacteroidales bacterium | reverse complement strand
GATAGAAGTTCGAGTTGCCGGCTTCCTTCTGGAATTCGCCGGTATACGGATATTTGTCATTGGCATATACAACGCCGTTCTGGTTGGTGGTGTACAGTTTCTCGATCACGATATGATCCAGCCAGGGCAGGAACGAAAGTCTGACTTCCAGTCCCCATAATCCGTCCTTTCCGCTTTCAAAAAGTCCGCCTTCCATATCGTCGGAGTAATGCTGCTTGTACACTCCGAGATCCCAGTTCTCCAGATTCACGTCGCCCCTGAAGTCGTACGATATCAGATGGTTGTATCCGTCGGGCTTTTTCCCTTTCGAACCGAATGCAGCCATAAACCAGCCGCCTTTCTGCCGGTTGTTATGGCCGTTAACCGTTCCGGCATACATGGCTGCGTGCTCTATTCCGGCCGTCAGGAAAAAGGGATATGAGCTTTTGGTCCGTAGGAAAGCCGACTTATGATGTATCCAGGCATTCTGAACACAGGAACGCTGACGTCCTCTGCGTGCAGGAGGTTCCATTTCCATCTGTGCATCGGCATACTCCCTGAAGAACGTTTTACTGAAGTGTCCGTCAGTAAGGCCTTGCCAGCTGATATTGAATTTGCCTTCCAGGAACTCGTTGACGATCACCATGTGCGAGAAATCGTCCATGCCGATGTCAAAACCGATACCGGGTCTGGCATTTCCGGAAAAGACCATGTTGCCGGACGACAGAACGGGGTCCACAAATTCGCCTGGAGTCTCTTTCTTTCCCAAAACAATCCGGTAGATGCCATAACTGTACTTGGCGTATAGCTGCTGGATATGGAAGTTATGGGCGTAATAGTCGGATTTGCCCGAAGCATAGCCGATGATGTCAGCTCCGTATTCGGCAGTCCAGCGCTTATACTCAGCTGTGTATTTGCCGGAAACACGGGCATAACCCTGACTGTGTTCCGGCGACAGGACTCCATAGCTGTTGGCGGTTGTATAGAACGGAAGCCGGTTGCCCCAGCGGATGGCCGTTGTCAGTTCGCTGATGGCTTCCCACTTGCGGTTCACGCGGGTCGTATCCGGTCCTTCCCGTTTTTCGCGTTCCGCCTTCATCTTGGCCTTCAGTTCTTTTCTGGTCATCGTGTACATTCGTTCCGCTCCCCATCCTTCGTCGTCCCATTGGGCCTCGACGGGAAGGAAGCTGCATAACAAAAGACAGATAACCAGAAGCCGTATTGGCATAACTAAAGGATTTGTTTTGTGCATTTATTTCTCGTAAACCAGAGTGCCGATGTTTTCACCGTTCATGACTTTCACCAGATTGCCCGGTTTGTCCATGTTGAATACAATGATCGGCAGTTTATTGTCGCGACAAAGGGTAGTGGCAGTCAGGTCCATGACTTTCAGTCCCTTCTGATATATCTCGTCGTAAGTGATCTTGTCGAATTTGGTGGCAGTCGGATCTTTTTCCGGGTCAGCCGTATAGATGCCGTCCACGCGAGTGCCTTTCAGCATCACGTCGGCTTCAATTTCAATGCCGCGAAGGGCAGAGCCGGTATCAGTGGTAAAATAAGGGCATCCGGTTCCTCCGGCCAGGATGGCGATTTCGCCCTTTTCCATCAGTTCGATGGCCTTCCATTTGCTGTATTGTTCGCCGATCGGGAACATGTTGACGGCAGTCAGCACACGGGCTTTCTGTCCGACGGACTGAAGTGCGCTCGACAATCCCAGGGCATTGATTGTTGTTGCCAGCATACCCATCTGATCGCCTTTCACGCGGTCAAAACCTTTACCGGCTCCGCTAAGACCGCGGAAGATGTTTCCGCCGCCGATCACGATGCCGATCTGTATGCCTTTGTCGGCAATTTCCTTAATCTGCTGAGCATATTCTGCCAAACGTGTTTCGTCGATACCGTATTGTTTGCTACCCATCAGGGATTCGCCGCTCAGTTTCAAAAGAATTCTCTTGTACATAAGGAAAATGTGAATTATGAATATTTTGGGGATTAATTGTAAAAAGAGTTATAAAATACCGCGACAGGATGTCTGCCGCGGTATTCATATCGGGGAAATGTCTTACTTGTTGCGGCGAATCTGCTTTTTAGCAGAGTAGCTGATTTTCAGACACTGTGCCTTTCGAAGCTGAGTCTTGAGTTCGGTCACAACACCCATCTTGGTGTCGCGGTCAATCTTCATGGAAATCTGCATCTTAGGCTGATCGACCTCCTTCATGGACTGACGCTGCTGTGTCATCTTAGGCACAACGTTCTCAAGGTCAAGGAAGTCGTCGTTGAACTGAATCAGGGATTCAACACCATACTTTCTATCCTTCGGCTTACCTACCAGGATGGTAGTTACGCAACTCTTGTTCTCGAGTTTCACGATCTCCGAAGCCTGAGGAGTGTTGACCGACACGATAGCGGTCTCCTCACGCATGTGGGTAATGGTCATGAAGAAGAACAGGATGGAGAACACCAAGTCAGGAAGAGATGAGGTGTTCAATTCAGGCATTCCTCTTTTTTCGCCTTTATTAAATTTACTCATAGGTTTCTTTCTTTTTTGGTGATTAATACTTAGCGTTAGCCTCAGAGATGTTCATAGGATAGTAATCCTTGATGGCTTGCATCTGCTCTTTCGAGAGAACCTCTTCGTCGTATGGCTTTCCGAACTTGTCTTGAGAAATTTCATCACGCAACTGATTGTAGGCAGCTACCAGTTCGTTCTGTACTTTGATGTACATTTCATAGCTGGTACCATAATCAGACTGCAGGGAGATGACATGATTCTTAGGCGTCTTGGTATCAGCGCCGAAGAACTGTACAAGTTCAGGACTCTTTTCTGGATTAACCTGGATGTATTCAGGACCGCGATCGCCGGCAAATTCACCTTCAGCTTTAATGAAGTTCTTTGCCTTCTCGCACAATTCGTCAACATTCGAGATTTCATCGCCGATCATCAACTGGTTGTTGGCGTTGACGAGAACGTTCAGGATGTTGCGCTTCTTAATATCCTGATTGGTCTGCTCCTCTGTCCAGCGTGGCAGAAGTCGAGTCAAACCTTCATCGGTATCCATAGAGGTGACCACGAGGAAGAAGATAAGCAAGGTAAATGCCAAGTCGGCACTTGATGACGAGTTGATACTCGGCGCTTTTCTTTTCTTTCTTGCCATAGGTCACAAATTATTTAATGATTGCACGCTTAGCTGCAAAGCCGATAATAAGTACAACGGTACCGGCGGTGAGGATATAGATAGAATAGAGCCACATGTCTATCATCTTCATGGTGCCTTCTGAATAAACCTCGGTTTCGCCGTTAACGATACGTGTGAACTCGGTTTCGCCACTGAAGAAGTAGCATCCTACGAGGATAGCTGCCAGGATGGCGATCGAAATCAGTCCCTGAAGACCTGCCTTCACATCGGTGAGGAAAGTCTTGACTGCAAACACCAACAGGAGGACGATGCCCAGACCTACCACGACGTATGCCCAGTAAAGGAATGGGTCGAGGAAGGTGGATACCTCCTGGTACTGGCCGTTCGAAAGCTGCTGATTCTCGGTATCTGCCAGGAAGAATACTACCAGCATTACCAAAGAAACAACAAACAGAATGGCAAGTACAATACTGCTAATATTAATTTTCTTCATAATTGTTGACTTGGAATAAGGTCAATTACTTCTTAACAGAGAACTTGATGATAGCATCGAGCAGAGAGATAGAAGCATCCTCCATATCGCTGACGATACCTTCAACCTTAGAAAGCAGATAGTTGTAGAAAATCTGAAGAATCAGGGCTACAACGATACCGCCTACGGTGGTGATAAGGGCGACCTTCATACCGCCGGCAACGACTGTTGGGCTGATATCACCTGCCTTTACGATATCATCGAATGCCTGGATCATACCGATAGCGGTACCAAGGAATCCGAGAGAAGGAGCAGCAGCAATAAACAGGGTGATCCAAGAAAGGTTCTTCTCCAGGTAACAGCTCTGAAGAGCGCCGTAAGAAGTGATAGCCTTATCGATATCCTCAAGGCTCTGGCCATCTTTCAGACGGATAAGGGCCTGGGTGAAGATAGAAGCGATAGGACCGCGTGTCTTCTTGGTAATCTCGAGAGCCTCATCAACGTTGCGAGCCTCAAGAGCGTCCTCAACAGAAGAAACGAGCTTCTTGGTGTTAACCTCGGCGAGGTTCAAGTAGATGATACGCTCAACAACGAAAGCCATACCTAAAACGAGGGCAATGGCAACGAGTGACATAAAGCCAGGACCACCATCGATGAACTGGCCCTTGAGCACCTGATGATAAGAAACGGTTTCCTCAGCTTCCTGAGCAAATACTGGTGCCATCATTGCGATAGCAGACAGAGTCACGAAAAACTTTTTCATTGAGTTTTGTGTTTAAGATTGTTAATTAAATAGGGTTTGTTTTTGATTTATCGGTGCAAAGTAAATGAATTTTTTTGAATGTTGAGCAATTTTTGTCAAATTATTTCATTTTTGCAGTTATTTTTGTCTGTTTTTTGCCCGATTTATGTCCGTTTGGGCCTTTATTGCGCATTATTCGGCCGGAAACCGAACAGTGCGGAGGCGTTTCCTGACGTTGCCTGTTCCACCTCCGGAACGGGTACGGACAGCAGTTCGGCCACAGCCTGACAGGTTACGGAAGTGTAGGCGGGTTCGTTGCGCCGGCCCCGATAGGGAACGGGTGCCAGATAGGGTGCGTCGGTTTCCAGTACAATGCGGCTGAGGCCGACGGCTCGTACTACGTCGGGCACCTGGCTTTTCTTGTAGGTAAGGGTTCCGCCGATGCCCAGCAGGAAATGCCCGAACTGCATGGCCCGGGCGGCCTGTTCAGCTGTTCCGCTGTAGCAGTGCAGGATCCCTCTGATTTCTTTGCCGGCCGCCTTTGCAACCGGATACAGTTTCTGTTCCAGCAATACAAGGAATTCGTCCATGGCATTGCGGATGTGCAGCAGCACGGGCAGATCTTCTTCGACGGCCCAGATGACCTGCTGTTCCAGGACCCAGAGCTGATCGGACAGCCGGGTCCGGTCCCAGTATAAATCCAGTCCGATTTCGCCGATGGCGCAGACTGGAACCTCCGGGTGTCCGTTTTTCAGCGCTTGCAGCTGTTCAAACTGCTGTCTGACGTCCTGCGCCATGTTCTCCGGATGAATGCCGATGGTGGGAAACAGACGGTCCGGGTATTTACTGCACAATGCGGCAATGGGAAGGAATTCCGTTTCGTCGCAGCAGGCAAGAATCATTTTCTGTACATTTGCCTGCCCAGCTCGCAAAACCACCTCATCAACATCGGTGCTGAAAGCCTTGTCGATAAGGTGGCAATGAGTATCAATAATCATGGGTCCGTGTTTAGAAATCAATGGAATGCTGGACTCCTTCGGCCATCTTTTTGGCTTTTTCGCTCGAACGGTAATAGTAGATCAGTCCGAACGGCTTGCATTTGCTCATCCGCTCCTCGATGGTAAGGTCGGAGTAGAATGATTCGACCTGGTTCCAGATGTCGAGAATGATATCGTCGGCCTGCGGACGCATTGCCGTTACCTCGTCCAGCGATTTGGCAACGTTTTCCCGAAGGATTTTCTGGTTGAAGTAATGTTCGTTGAACGCCTGCCAGTGCACCTTGACTTTGGCAATGGTGGGGTTGTAAATCGGTACTCCGCCCTTCGAGGTTCTTTCCTCTTCGGCCTTGATGATTCTCTCGCCCCATTCCAGCAGTCCCTGTTCGCTGCTTAAATCCGGATTGCTGAATTTGTCAGGTCCCAGACCGTATGCGCTTTTGATTTCCTTGCGCAGTTCTCCGCGCTGGATGGTCATGTTCAGCACCTGTATGAAGTGCAAAACATACATACGGGCCACCACAAGTTCCTTGCGGTAGGTCTTGCTGGAGGCCAGATGCAGGTCGTTACATTGCTGGTATTTTTTCTGGGCGCGTTGGAATTTGTTCAGGAACTGGGCGGCTTCCTGAGTGATCTGATAACTGAGGACCAGTTCTCCTCTTTCGCGGTAGCCCTCCATTTCGACGGCTTTTTTTAAGGCATAAATTCTAGCCAGGTCGGTATTCGGTAATCTTCTGTATGGCATAGCCTATTACTGTTTATGCGTTTCGGTTTTCAAGTTTTGCGGCCAAAGATTTCAGGAGCGAAAGTTTTTCATCGGGCATGTTCAATCGGTTCAGGCATTCGTTGGCCTTGGCCACATATTCGGATATGGCATTGCGGCACGAAACTTCAGCTCCGGTCATGATAAAGTAGTTCTTGTACATCTCGATGTATTGCTCTTCGGTTTGTCCACGGAAGGTGCTGGGTGGCATCAGCTTGCTTTCGGCTTTGATGCGGAGGTAGGTTTTCTTGTTGCAGAGAATGTCGCCGCCGATCCGCTTTCCGAAAGTTTTTGGGTCGCCCCAGCAGTCAAGCCAGTCGTCCTGCAGCTGGAAAGCAAGACCCAGGTTTACGCCGAAGTCGTACAGGATCTGGGCCTGTTCGGGGGTAGCCTTGGCAATAACGGCACCCATCTTCAGGGCAGCTCCCAGCATGACGCTTGTTTTCAGGCGTATCATTTCGATGTATTCGGGGAGGGTTACGTTACCCCGGTTTTCGAATTCCATATCCAGCTGCTGGCCCTGATCGATTTCAATATTGTTCTGGTTGAAGATATCGAGCACTTCTTTCAGGCAGTAGCTCGGGGTCCGGGCAATCAGCTGATAGGACAGGGCCTGCATGGCGTCGCCCGACAGGATAGCCACGTTCTCGTTCCAGCGCAGGTGTACGGTCTTGCGTCCGTGGCGTTCAGGAGCTTTGTCCATGACGTCGTCGTGCAAAAGCGTGAAATTATGATACATTTCAAGTCCGATGGCGGGAATGACTGCATCCTGAATATCGTCGGTAAACAGGTTGGCTGCCATCAGGACAAGGGTGGGGCGGACGCGTTTGCCGCCTCCTTCAAGCATATATTTCACCGGTTCGAACAGGTTCGGGGCAAGGGTGGGGTAGTCGATGTTGTCGAGCCCCTTCTGAATCATTTCGGAAAGTTCTTTTTGAGAATACATCTTTAAATATATTACTAAGGTGGTATTGACAGTACAGACCCAAGGTATGGGAATATCAAAAAGCCCCGCCCGCATAAAGGGCAGGGCTTTTTATGGATGTGGTAAAAAATTACTGCAGACGGAAAGTAACCGGAAGGATGTACTTAACACGTACGGCCTTACCGCGCTGCTTACCTGGTTTCCATTTAGGCATCGTCTGCACAACTCGGATAGCTTCCTTCGAAAGTTCTTCGGCAGGAGTACGCATAACTTCGATGTTGGCAATCGAACCGTCTTTCTCAACAGTGAACGAAAGCGTTACACGGCCCTGAATACCGTTCTCGGCAGCAAAAGCAGGGTAACGGAGGTTCTTCTTGATGTAAGCCATCAGGGCAGCTTCGCCGCCTGGGAATTCAGGATTCTGCTCTACAACCGTGAAAATCTGGTTGCCTTCAGCCTCTTCTTCTTCCGAAGGTCCTGAATCAGCATTGAGGTCTACTACTTGAACCTCGGTGTTGGTGTCGTCTTCCGAAGACTGAATTTCTACTTCTTCGATTTCGACATCATCCTCAACGACGGTCAGCTGCTCGATTACGTCGGGCATTGGCGGCGGTGGCGGCGGTGGCGGAGTATTGTTCTGTACGGTCATTACGATTTCCTCCTCTTCCTCAAGGTCGGCGGTACGGCCTACCAGATTGCTGTACCGGCGGCTGGTGTTCGACCATTCGAGGGCAATGAAGAGGATCGCCATAATACCTACGAGTCCGGTGAGCACGTAAGTGGTCTTTCTGGACTCAAGGTTTACTTTAGGATCTTTCTTAATTTCCATAAGGTTAAACTTTTGGTTTTTGGTAAATTTGTTGTGCAAAAGTAAGCATTTATTTCAATAAGTGGTAAAAATAAGTTTAAAAAATGATGATTTTGACGAAAAAAATTGCGGTTTCAATAAAAAAAGGGTAATTTTGCATACATTTTTTACAATTAATCCGTTATTTTACCGGTCGTGTCAAATCCGATCGTTTATAAATGAAGCATACAAGAATCATAGCTATTGCCGGCTGTTTTGCCCTGCTTTCCGACTGGGCGGTTGCCCAGGAAGTGGGCGAATACGGGTTCCTGCAGCTGCCTGTTTCCACCCATGCTGCGGCGTTGGGCGGTACGGCCGTCAGTGTGGTCGAACCGGAAGCCGGCCTGGCTTATCAGAACCCTGCCTTGCTTTGTCCTGAGATGTCCGGACAGGCGGTAGTCTCGTACATGAACTATGTGTCCGATATCAATCTGGGCTATGCAAGCTATACGGGTTCGTTCCGGACGGTAGGAGCCTGGCAGGCAGGTGTGCAGTACCTGAGTTACGGCGACTTCGAGGGCTACGATGCAAGCGGTGTTCCGACCGGCAGTTTTACGGCCAAGGACATTGCCCTGTATGGCAGCCTGGGCCTTCCCATCAACGATAACTGGCGCTGGGGTGTGACTGCCCGTGCCGTCATTTCCAAATACGAAAGCTATTCGGCATTTGCATTGGGCGTCGATGCCGGCCTCAATTATTACGACGAGGTGGCCGGCCGCAGTATCTCGCTGGTAGTTTCCAATCTGGGCGGACAGCTCAAAAGCCTCGATGAAAGCCGGAAGTGCAATCTGCCTACCCAATTGTCAATCGGCTGGACCAAGGAAGTGGAGCATCTGCCGTTCTGCTTTACGCTTACCGCCTACAATCTTTTCGACTGGGAGCACAATTACTACGATGCCGAAGGCAAGTTGCATAAGTACAAGGGCGGAGAACAGCTGCTCAACCATCTGCTTTGGGGTGTCGAGTGGGTTGCTTCCGACAATTTCTATCTGGCGGCCGGTTACAGTTACCGCCGGCAGAGTGAATTTTCCGGCGACGGCGGTTTCCTTCGGGGTCTCTCGGTAGGAGGCGGCCTGAACTGGCGTCAGTGGAAGGCAGGTGCCAGCTATGCCAGCTATAATGCCGTCGACGGTTCTCTGATGTTTCAGCTTTCGTACACATTTTAAATATATATATGAAGAAGATTACAATTGCCATCGACGGACATTCCTCCTGTGGCAAAAGCACTATGGCTAAGAAGTTGGCCGAAGAGTTAGGCTATGTATATGTCGATACAGGAGCCATGTACCGTGCAGTTACGCTCTATGCCTTGCGTACGGGCATGATGGATGCCGGAACGAAGGTAATCGATACGGATGCCCTCCAAAAGGCAGTTTCGCAGATTTCCATCCGTCAGGAAAAAGGTGCCGACGGCAAGAACCGGACCTACCTGAACGGCGAGTGTGTGGAGGAGGAGATCCGTCAGATGACGGTTTCTTCGTGTGTCAGTCCGATTGCTGCTCTTGGATTCGTCCGGAGTCAGCTGGTTGCCTGGCAGCAGGACATGGGACGTGAGGGAGGCGTAGTCATGGACGGTCGCGATATCGGTACGACGGTTTTCCCGAATGCCGAGCTGAAAATATTCGTAACAGCCAGTGCCGAAGTGCGTGCACAGCGCCGTTTCGACGAGCTGAAGGCTAAGGGCGACACCTCGCTGACTCTGGCCGAAGTACTGAAGAATGTCGAGGAACGCGACTATATCGATTCGCATCGCGAAGTTTCGCCTTTGGTACAGGCTCCCGATGCACGCCTGCTCGATAACAGCCTTCTGACCATCCCGCAGCAGAATGAGATTGTACTGAAATGGGCTCACGAGGTGATCGGGGGTGTAAAAGGGTAAAGAGTAAAGTGTAAAGAGTAAAGTGTAAAGGGTAATGTAGAATGTTGGAGTTAGCGGGAGTTAACTGAAGTTAGCAGGAGTTAGCGGACGTTACCTACGCAGGCGAAACAAACGTCCGTTAACTCCACAGGCGGACAGCCTGTTATCTCCTAATAACTCCCATTAACTCCTGATAAAGAGTAAAGAGCTTTGAAAGTAGAAGTCGATAAGGAATCCGGTTTCTGTCCGGGTGTGATCAATGCCATCAGGAAGGCGGAAGACGAGTTGAAGACCCGTCCGAAGCTTTATTGCCTGGGCGATATCGTGCACAACGGGCAGGAAGTAAAACGGCTGGAGGATCAGGGACTGGTTACCATCGACCATGATTCTCTCCAGCAGCTGCATGACACGAAGGTGCTGCTCCGTGCGCACGGAGAACCGCCTTCCACCTATCAGCAGGCACAGAAGCAGGGCATCGAGATTGTGGATGCCACTTGTCCGGTAGTGCTCCAGCTGCAGAAGAAGGTGCGCCGCATGTACGAAACCGAACCGGATTCACAGATTGTCATTTACGGCAAGCACGGACATGCCGAAGTGAACGGCCTGGTGGGACAGACCAACTCGACGGCTATCGTCATCGAGAACGAATCGGAACTGGTCAAAATCGATTTCAGCCGTCCGGTCCGTCTCTTCTCGCAGACAACCATGTCGGTCGATAAGTTCCGACAGCTTAGCCTGAACATCGAACAGCGCATGGAACCGGGCGCTACGCTCCAGACATTCGATACCATTTGCCGGCAGGTCGCCAACCGGATTCCGCACATGCGCGATTTCGCTTCGCGGCACGATGCCATCCTGTTTGTGAGCGGCAAGAAGTCCAGCAACGGCAAGGCGCTTTTCGAGGTATGCCGGTCGGTGAATCCCCGCAGTTATCAGGTTTCGTCGGTCGAGGACGTTGACCCGTCTTTCTGGAAGGATGCCGAGACGGTTGGCATTTGCGGGGCGACCTCAACACCCCGCTGGCAGATGGATCAGGTTGCGGATTTTGTAGAACGTTTTAATAACTGAATTTATAAAGGTATTATTTGTGTTATGGGAAAGATTAAAAGTGTAGGTATTCTTACAAGTGGAGGAGATGCTCCAGGCATGAATGCAGCCATTCGTGCCGTAACCCGTTCGGCTATTTTTGCCGGTTTGCGTGTATTCGGGATTCGTCGCGGTTATCAGGGCCTCATCGAAGACTGTATTTCGGAGTTCGAGACACAGAGTGTGAGCAACATCATCTCGCGTGGCGGAACCATCCTGAAAACAGCACGCAGCGAAGAGTTCAAGACGGCCGAGGGTCGTGCAAAGGCTTACGAGAACATGCAGCGTCACGGTATCGATGCGCTGGTGGTGATTGGCGGCGACGGTTCGATTACCGGTGCTACCATCTTCAGTCAGGAATACAATATCCCGATTGTCGGTCTTCCGGGCACCATCGATAACGATCTGGCAGGAACCGATACCACCATCGGCTACGATACGGCGCTGAACACCATTATGGACTGCGTGGATAAGATCCGCGATACGGCCACCTCGCATGCCCGTCTGTTTTTCATCGAGGTAATGGGACGCGATGCCGGTTTCCTGGCCCTGAACAGCGCCATTGCCTGCGGCTGCGAGGATGCCATCATCCCCGAGGAGAAAACCCAGTACGAGCAGCTCAAGGGACTCATCGAGAACGGCTTCCGCAAAAGCAAGTCGTCGGCTCTGGTTATCGTGACCGAAAGCAAGGATCCCGACGGCGGTGCTATGGGACTGGCTGCTATGATGAAGAAGGAGTTCCCGGAGTACGATGTCCGCTGCTCCATTCTCGGACATCTGCAGCGCGGCGGATCGCCAACGGCCTCCGACCGTATCTTTGCATCGAGGGTAGGCTATGCAGCCATCGAGGCTCTGCTCGAGGGACAGCGTAATGTGCTGATCGGTGTGCACAACGACGAGATCGTAAATATCCCGTTTGCCAAAGCCATCAAGAAGGACAAGCCCGTCGATCAGGATCTGCTCAAGGTATTGCGCATCCTTTCAATCTGATGACGCCGAAGGCGTCTCCGCTCAATAACCGGGGGTACTACTGCATAGCAGAAGCACCCCCGGCTTCGTGCTATGCTGTGACCAGCACCCTGAAGGGGTGCCCCACGTTGGCATGCTATCTGCATTACTCTTTACCCCTTACTCTTTACCCCTTACTCTTTACTCTTTATCCTTTCCTCTGATTCTTGCTCTCCCACGGGAGAAAAATTACTCCCTCACGGGCGCGCAAATTTTTCTCTCAAATTGACGGTGCAAAGATACGAAATTTCCATTGCGGTTCTCGACATTTCCCAACTTTTTTCAAAAAAACCGCTCCCCTGTAGGCCAGTAAAATCTCCCCTGTAGGGCAGTAAAAAAGCTATCATTTTTGACAGTGCAAAGATACGAAATTTTT